>CALGGS010000139.1 GCA_937915735.1 uncultured Treponema sp. | reverse complement strand
TTGATCTTGACCTGGCAGTTAAAAAGGTGGGTGAAGGAGTATGAAGAATAAGGAGCAATTGTAATGGCAGAGTTAGAATCAGTATTAGAAAAAAGACTTATAGATCAGCTTTGCAGCGAGGATTCGCAGTGGACATATCGCCCTGACTTACGAACAGAAGAGGACCTTTGGAAGAACTTTAAATATATTCTTGAGCAGAATAATAAGGCAAGGCTTAATGACGTTCCGCTAAGTGAATCAGAATTTGCAAAAGTGAAAAATGATGTATCACATGCTTCATTTTATGATGCAGGAAAATGGCTTGTGGGCGAGAACGGCAAGGTATATGTTCATGTACAGCGTGGCAATGAGACCCTGCATCTTGTTGTTATGAATAATGAGCATATTGCGGGCGGCTCCAGTGTATACGAAGTTATTAACCAGTACCAAGCATTTAAAAGTGATGAATCTGGAAGAGACAGAAGATTTGACGTGACGCTTCTCATAAACGGCATACCTATGATTCACATCGAGCTTAAAAATAAAGAGCATCCCTACATAGACGGATACAGGCAGATTAAGAAATATATTGCTGAGGGCAAATTCCACGGTCTCTTTTCCAATGTGCAGATGTTTGTTGTAAGCAATGAAGTGGATACAAAATATTTTTCTGCAGCCCGGGACACAGAGCTGAACGATAAGTTCATAAGCGGCTGGCTAGACAAGAGTAATCAACCGGTCAGCAATTACCTTGATTTTGCCGCCTCTGTCCTACGGATTCCCCAGGCCCACGAGATGGTGGCCCGCTACACCGTGCTTGACACCGACAAGAAAAAACTGCTGATTCTCCGCCCCTACCAGATTCACGCCATCGAGGCAATGCGGGAAGCTTCAAAAAAGGGAAAGTCCGGCTATATCTGGCATACCACAGGCTCCGGCAAGACCATGACCTCCTACAAAGCCACGAGAAATCTTCTTATGGACATTCCTTCTATCGAAAAGGCGGTATTCCTTATCGACAGGAAAGACCTTGATACGCAAACCAAGATGGCATTCCAGTCTTACGCCGAGAACGACACTATTGACGTGGACGAGACAGACTATGTGGATGACCTTATACAAAAAATGGCAGACGACAGCAGGCAGATGATTGTTACCACCCGGCAGAAAATGCAGATTATGGTGACAAAGCGGCTTAAAAGCGGAAGCAGGAACTACGAGAAAATAAAAAGCCGTAAGGTCGCTTTTGTGGTAGATGAATGTCACCGGGCTGTAACTCCCCAGACAAAGCGGGAACTTGAGTCCTTTTTCTGCGGCTCCCTCTGGTACGGCTTTACCGGCACGCCGATTTTCGAAGCGAATAAATACGAGCAGAAAGGCGACCTTCCCCAGACCACGGACCAGATGTACGGCAACAACGGCTCTCCCCTGCACAGCTATACCATACAGCAGGCAATCCACGACAAGGCGGTGCTGGGCTTTAATGTGGAAAATCTTGGCGCACAGGGCTTAAGCCAGGAGGAGGAGGAAGCCCTGTATACAAGCGAATCCCACATGCGGGGGGTGCTGGACACAATCCTAAACCAGTCCTACGAGATGCTGGGCATAAAAAAAGGACGGGGACGCAGCTATGAGGGCATGCTGACGGTAAGCTCTATACCCATAGCCCAGAAATACTACGACCTTTTAAAGCGGGTAAAAAAAGGCGAGGACGAGCTTACCATTTCCGAAAAGGTACAGAAGGCACTCCCGGACTTTCCTAAATTCGCCATAACCTATTCCTTATCGGAAAACGAGGAAACCTCTCTTGTAAATCAGACAAAAATGCAGGAATCCCTTGACGACTACAATTCCATGTTCGGAACGCACTTTGGCATTGCAGAAATAGCTGCCTATAACAGCAACTTGAATGACAGGCTTGCCCGAAAAGAAAAAAAGTACCTCGACCGCCAGCAGCAGCTGGACTTAGTAATCGTCGTGAACCGCCTTCTTACCGGTTTTGACGCACCCTGCCTTTCTGCCCTCTTTATGGACCGGCAGCCCATGGCTCCCCAGGACATCATACAGGCATTTTCCCGGACAAACCGTCTGTTTGACAGCACCAAGGAATACGGGCAGATAGTCACCTTTCAAGCCCGGGATACCTTCAAAAAAGCGATTGACGATGCCCTGCAGCTCTATTCCAGCGGAAAAGACGGCACACCTGTCGCAGAAAGCTGGGATGATGTAAGGACATCCTTCGGAGTATCCCTTAAAGCCCTGCGTTCCCTGGCAGAAAAACCGGTCGCCGTGGCAGAGCTTTCCGAAAAACAGAAAAAGGCCTTTGTGCATCTGTTCAGGGCACTTGACCATGACTTTGCCCATCTGAAAGCCTTCTCCAAGTACAGGGAAACAGAGCTTGACGCCCTCGGCTTTTCCCAAGACGAGTACGAATCCTATGCCGCCATGTATAAAAACGTCATGGAAGAGCTGAAAAAAGAAAAGGAATCCCCCGAAGGCCAGGAAGAACCTGTATACGATGACTATAAACTCATTGCATACAGCAAGTTCCGGGTGGACTACGAATACATTGTAGGACTTCTGCAGGGATTTGTAGATTCCTTACAGCCCAGTGAAGTAAGCAGGACAGAGTTTGAAAGCAAAATAAAAGCCCTCCGCCTTGTCATAACAGAATTTGCCGGGGACAACCAGAAACTGGCAGCCCTGCTTTCGCAGGTGGTTGATGGGATAGAGGCCGACTGGAAGCGCTTTCAGGGGAAGGACATCTCTGTCATCATCAACGAGATGCGCTTTGCTGCCGTGGACAGGGAAATCAAGAAGTTCTCTGCAAAATGGTATCTTGCTGCCGACCTTGTAAAATACGAGGCCTACAATTACCGGGACGGGGAGCTTGCAAACGAAAATAAACTGAAAGACTCCGCTGACTACGCAGCCTACAAGACCAGCACTGCAAATGCACTGCCCAAGTTCAAATTCAGAAAAATGATGGTCGATGAATTCCGCACTGTATTAATGCCGGAAATTGCTCCCCTGCTAAGGGAATGACAAGAGCATCATATTGTTACCACAAGTACCCAAGCACACGGTACACAAGGTAACAATAGAATCTTACTCTTTACTTTCTTCATAGATTACACAGATGAAAATATGCGTTTTACAAAAGATATAAAATCGACAACAAAAACTTGACAAACTTATAATTCTGCCGTACATTATTCTTATCCAAATCTTTTCGGAGGTTCAAAAAAGAAATGGAAAACTTTACGGCTACAAGGCTCAAAAGCCTCCTGGAAGCGCAGGGAATGAGCCAAAAAGAACTGGCTTTAAAAGCCGGAATCACAGAGGCGGCGGTCAGCCATTATTTAAAAGGAGACAGGGTTCCTCGCGGTGCAATCCTTTTGAATATAGCCAATGCCCTGGGTGTAAGCACCGACTATCTTCTGAACATGGCAGAGCCTGCAAACGATAGTGACAAGGATATTGAAACTTCGTACCGTCTTTTGGCACGGAACGCAAAACTTTTGTCGATGGAGCAAAAGACAAAGTTTCTGACTTTACTTTTAGGAGAGTAAATGAAAAAAAATTGCAGCATTACAGGCGAACGGTATGAACAGATTAAAGAAATTGTAGCGGACATGTATGAGGACTTGGGCTACACGGAAATTCCGGTGAATGTCTTTGAGCTAGGCCACAAGCTTAACATAAAGCTCATCCGCTATTCTTCTTTGAGCGAAGATTGCGCTGAATATTCAAGACGGTTTTCCGACGACGGATTTAACCTGTTCAATGTGAACACTTCCCAGTATCAGATTTACTACAACGATGATATGCCGGACGAGCGCATCACCTTTACCATTATGCACGAAATTGCCCATATCATGCTTGAGCACAAAGAGCATACGGAAGAAAACGAGCAGGAAGCAAATTTCTTTGCAAAGACTGCCCTTGTTCCGCTGGGGCTTATCGTCAAGTTCAGGCTTAGAAACTCATTTGACATTGCAGAGAAATTCGGAATCAGCATCGAATTCGCCCAGAATGTTGTAT
>CALGGS010000138.1 GCA_937915735.1 uncultured Treponema sp. | reverse complement strand
ACTTGGGAAAATTCCCTTATCGACGGAATCTGGACTTATTCCGAAAAAGAAATTATTGAAGGCTTGCAGTCGGCTTACGCTGACTTAAAGCGCGATGTAAAGGAAAAATACGGCGTTACCCTTAAAAAGCTCCGTGCACTCGGCATAAGCGCGATGATGCACGGCTACCTCGCTTTTGACAAGAGCGACAGGCTCCTCGTTCCCTTCCGCACCTGGCGAAATACAATCACAGGAGAAGCTTCGGAAAAGCTTTCTGGCCTTTTTAACTACCCTATTCCGGAGCGCTGGAGCATTTCACATCTGTATCAGGCGATTCTAAAAAACGAAGAGCATGTGCCAAACATTGCGTTCTTTACGACTCTTGCAGGCTTTATTCATTGGCGGCTTACTGGCGAAAAAGTGCTTGGCGTTGGGGATGCTTCAGGAATGTTCCCGATTGATACGGAAACAAAGAACTACAACAAGGCCTTCATCGAAAAATTTGACGCTCTCATTGCTGACAAGGGCTTTAGCTGGAAACTTTCAGATATTCTACCAAAAATTTTACTTGCAGGTGAAAACGCAGGCAGCGTAACAAAAGAAGGGGCTAAGCTTCTTGACCCAAGGGGAGACTTAGAGGCAGGTGCTGTTATGGCGCCACCAGAAGGAGACGCAGGAACGGGCATGGTTGCCACAAACAGTGTCGCAAAGCGCACGGGAAATGTTTCTGCAGGAACGAGCGTTTTTGCGATGGTCGTGCTCGAAAAAGACTTGCAGAAAGCCTATAACGGTCTTATTGACCTTGTTACAACTCCTGACGGGGCGCTTGTTGCAATGGCACACGCAAATAACTGTATGGGCGAATTTGACCACTGGGTCGCCCTGTTCGACGAAGTGATTACCGCCGTTACAGGAAAGGCTCCCGACAAAGGTAAGCTTTACTCTACGCTTTTAAAATCTGCCCTTTCAGGAGATAAGGACTGCGGCGGGCTTTTGCCGTTCAACTATCTTTCAGGCGAAAGCATTACCGGGCTAACAGAAGGACGCCCCCTTTTTGTACGAAGCCAGCATGCTTCATTTACTATGGCAAACTTTATCCGTTCCCAGCTTTTTACGGCACTCGGTGCGCTCCGCACCGGCATGGATATTCTTTTTGATAAAGAAAATGTCAAAATCGACAGCCTTACAGGTCACGGAGGCTTTTTCAAGACTGCCGAAACAGGCCTTACCGTTATGAGTGCTGCCCTTCACACACCGGTTTCTGCTCTGGAAACAGCGGGAGAAGGCGGTCCCTGGGGCATGGCGGTTTTAGCAAGTTACCTTGTAAACGGAAAGGGAAAGCATCTTTCTCTCTGGCTTAACGAACAAGTCTTTGCCACAAGCAAAAAGACCACGGTTGAGGCCAAAAAAGAAGACATCGAAGGCTTTAACACTTTCTTTGCCCGCTACACTAAAGGCCTTGCAATCGAAAAAGCCGCAATTGCAAATATCGAATAAAAAAGCGACACAGACAGACAAAGACAAAAGCTAATTTTACACAATCTGCGTTAATCTGTGTCCATCTGCGTCAAAAAATATCATCAAATTGGAGGAAAAAAGATGATTTCATTGGACGAATATGAATTTTGGTTTCTGACGGGTAGTCAGGATTTGTATGGAGAAGAAACCTTAAAACAGGTTGCCAAAAACTCAAAGGCAATGGTTGATGAGCTGAACGAGCGCAATGTGCTTCCATGCAAGCTTGTATGGAAGGAAACGCTTTTGACACCACAGGCAATTCACAAGACGCTTGAAAACGCAAACGCTGACGACAAATGTGCCGGCGTAATCATCTGGTGCCACACATTCAGCCCTGCAAAAATGTGGATAGCGGGCCTGAACGCCTACAAAAAACCGCTTTTGCAGCTTAACACGCAGTTCAATGTGGAAATTCCTTATGCCACAATGGATATGGATTTTATGAACCTGAACCAGAGCGCGCACGGCGACCGTGAATTCGGCTTTATCACAAGCAGAATGGATTTACCGAGAAAAGTAATCGTCGGTCACTGGCAGGATGAAACCGTTCAGAGTCGCATTGCCGACTGGATGAGAGTAGCCCGCGCCGTTGCTGACGGAAAAACCTTGCGCTGCATTCGCTTTGGCGACAATATGCGCGAGGTCGCCGTAACAGACGGTGACAAGGTTGAGGCAATGATTAAATTCGGCTGGAGCGTTCCATACTACGGAATCGGAGACCTTGTCGCTTACATGAACGAAGTTTCTCAGGGCGACATTGACGCACTCTATGACGAATACAACACAAAATACGAAATCAACTTTAACACGCCAAACGGCTTTGACAAGGATTTTATCATCGGTCAGATTAAAGAGCAGGCAAAAATCGAAATCGCACTCCGCCGCTTCTTAAAGGACAACGACGGAAAAGCACTCTGCACTAACTTCCAGGACTTGCACGGCATGAAGCAGCTTCCGGGACTTGCAATTCAACGGCTCTTGGCAGACGGCTACGGCTTTGGTGCTGAAGGCGACTGGAAAACAGCCTGTCTTGTCCGCACATTCAAGGCAATGACGGCAGGTCAGGTTGTTGCAGGCAAAAAAGGCAACGCCTTTATGGAAGACTACACCTACAATCTTGTTAAGGGAAAAGAGGCTAACATGGGAAGCCACATGCTTGAGGTTGACCCCGAAATCGCTGTTTCTAAGCCAAAAATCGAAGTTCACCATTTGGGAATCGGCGACAAAGAGCCGCCTGCCCGCTTTGTATTCAACACGCTGGAGGGCGAAGGTTTGGTTGCAGCCGTCGTTGACATGGGAAACCGCTTCCGCTGCGTAGTAAACGAAATCAATGTCATTCCTCCGGAGGCTCCTCTTCCAAAACTGCCTGTTGCCCGTATGCTCTGGAAGCCATACCCAAGCCTTGCAACAAGCGCGGAAGCCTGGATTTTGGCCGGAGGCGGACACCACACCGCATTCAGCAACATCGTCACTGCAGAGCAGCTTCGTGACTGGGCAGAAATGACAGGCGTTGAATGTGTCGTTATCGGAAAAGACACGACAATCCCGGCATTCCGCAACGAATTGCGCTGGAACGCAGCTTACTGGAATAACAAGCGCTAGGGATTGTAGGGAGCGCCCTTTATAGAGGTATCACATGAGCATTTTTCAAACATTAAAAGAGCAGGCTTACGAAGCGAACATGCAGATTCCATCCCAGCATCTTGCGATTTACACCTGGGGAAATGTTTCGTCATTTGACGCAGAAAAAGGCGTTTTTGCGATTAAGCCGTCGGGTGTCGCCTACCCACAGCTTACGGTAGACAGTATGGTCATCGTCGATTTGGATGGAAAGGTCGTAGAAGGCGACTTGAACCCTTCAAGCGACACGCTGACCCACTGCGTACTTTACAAAGAATGGGCAGTAAAGGGCGGAGCGAAAATCGGCGGCATTGTGCACACTCACTCAACCTATGCTGTCGGCTGGGCACAGGCACAGCGTCCTATCCCGCTTTTTGGAACAACTCACGCTGACCACATTCAGTCTGTCGTTCCGTGCACACCTTACATCACGCGCGAGGCACTGAAAAGCAATTACGAGCTTGAAACCGGGAACCTAATCGTCAAGCACTTTGCGGATGCAGATCTGAATCCGGCTGAAACGACAATGGTTTTGGTTGCAGGTCACGGTCCCTTTACCTGGGGAGCGACAGCCGACAAAGCCGTGTATAACGCCGCAGTCCTTGAAGAAGTCGCAAAAATGGCAAGCATCACGCTGCAGGTAAATCCGGCGGCAACACAGCTTCCAGACTATATCATCGACAAGCATTACCAGCGGAAGCA
>CALGGS010000137.1 GCA_937915735.1 uncultured Treponema sp. | reverse complement strand
ATGTCCGGGTCGCTGAAGGCGGCAGGAGCTTTTGTGACCTTGAAGCGGATTGTGATTGCAGGATCCTGCTTTTCTTTGTAGCCCTGAGCCAGCTCGTGAGTTGAAAGAACGGTGGCACAGCGGGGACAATAGGGAAGAATATACTTGCCCTCGTAGATAAGGCCCTTGTTCCAGAGGGATTTTGCCACCCACCAGATTGTTTCCATAAAATCTGGGTTCATGGTCTTGTAGTCGTTGTCAAAATCAACCCAGCGACCCATTCGGGTAATCGTTTTTCGCCATTCAGATGTGTATTTTAAGACAGAAGCACGGCATTTTTCGTTGAAATTTGCCACCCCGTACTCTTCGATTTCGTGCTTTGAGTTGATTCCAAGCTCTTTTTCGATTAAATTTTCAACAGGAAGCCCATGACAGTCCCAGCCGAATCTTCGCTCGACTTTTTTACCCTTCATGGTCTGATAGCGCGGAATTATGTCTTTAATTGTTGATGGAATGAAGTGACCGAAGTGCGGTAAGCCTGTAGCAAAGGGAGGACCGTCAAAGAAAGTGAATTCTTCGCAGCCTTCACGCTGTGAAACTGACTTTTTAAAAGTGTCGTTCTTTTTCCAAAATTCTAAAACTTCTTCTTCCTGCTTAGGAAAATCTACTTTAGCATCAACTGACTTATACACGATTCTTCCTCGTTAATCTGATTTTTTGGAAAACATTATAATGATTTTTTAGAGAATAATCTATAAGGAACTTAAAATTTGCAGTTAGTTATCAGTTCGCTGATTTTTTCTTTAAGTTTTTTTTGTAAAATTTCTTTTTTTTCGCTGGAAAGCTCCCGTTTTATCAAAATCGAATCCATAGGGAAAACTTCTTCAATAAATTTTTGTGTTTTTGAGATTTCTAGCAGTTTTTTTTGTAATAAGTCTTTTGCTTTTTTTCCGCCCTCAATATGGCAGTGAATCTCATTCTGAGCCTGTGCCGAAAAATCGCTGGGCGCCTTTGTGCGGGAAAATTCTTCCCAGCTTATATCCTTTATTTTTCCGAGTGAAAATTCATAGTCAAAATTGTCTGACAATCTGAAAACTCTTTTTGAAAAATACTCTGAATTTGAGATGAACCAGTCTCTGTAGATTTTAAGGCTTGCCATTGAATTGAACCTTGAGCAGGTGAGACGGGTTTCAGTGTTTTTTAGCCGAAAATCCTTTCTTGCGTTATCATTTTCCAGTGCGTTAGGCTGCGTGTGCTGAAAGCCCCTTGAAGGAGCTAAATCTTGTCCGACTAGAAAAACCTTGTTCGTCGTAAGGTTTAGCGCAAAAATAAGCGCAGTTCCCGCTACCGTTCCGCATCTTTCTGAAATCATATATGGAATTTTTAGGCTGTCAAAAAGCTCTTTTGAAAGAGAGCCTTCATATACAAGAGGTATGATTTTTTTTGTCTCTAAGATTTTTTTAGGGACGGCGCTTTCTGTCTCTAAGGCAAACAGAGTTTTACAGGCGCTTTCTGGAAAATCAAGGTGCTTTTTCGCCCAAAAACCGCCGTCGCTTGAAAGAACTAAGTCTGGAGTAAGTCCATAATGTCTTAAAGGCATAAAAGCTGACGAAACTGCAAGCAAGTAGAATGAAGAGCGATTCTTTTTAAGAAAGGGGAGTGAAGGGCCTAAACTGGGGCCGGAGGACGCGATTATTACAGGTTTGTCGGTTTTATTAAGAAGGGTGACATTTTTTATCCTTGAGGCAAAAATCAGTGAGTTTTTCAGCCAGCGTTTTGAAAAATAAGAGCGGGTTCCGAGCACATCACGGGCTTTTAAAACAGCTTTTTTTATTTCAGACCAAGATAATGCATTTTCTTCTTGAAAAATTTGCTTTGAAGGTGTCCAGTCAAAAAAGATGCTTGAAATCAGTCTTTCTTCACCCAAAAAATTGAAAAGCCGCTCCGAAAGAGCGATGTCACCGTCATAAAGATAAAAAACTTTGTCCCAATTTGAGTCGTATTTTTCAAAAAAGCGGGTGAATCTAATTACGCAGATTTGTGCGGAAGGAAATCTGTTTTTTAAGAATTTTGCGCAGTAAGATAATGCGCCTTCTAAGATAAAAACACAAAGAGGAGAAAAATCAGCCGTAAGAGCCTGACTGAATCTTTCTGCCTCTTGTGATGGATTGTATTTTGAATGGAGATATTTTCCTTGAAAAGAGCAGGTTTCTTCTCCGTTTTTGCTCTTTTCGATAGAAAAATCAACTTCCACTGACATTTTTTTATCCTTGTGTTAGGAAAGCGATTGTTCCTTTTTTGTTCGGGCAGTCACCAGCTTTAAGAAGGGCAATTTGTTTGGTTGCCTTTAGGCCAAGAAGACCTATTAAGGTTCTGGATGCGTGATAAGCTAAAAGTTGCTCGTCTTCCTCGTCTTTTGCGAAAAGCGCGACTTTTATTTCGCCATTTTTACCTGCCATAGAGCAGTTTGGTGCCCTAAACAGGGGGGCAACGACTGTCTGGGCATTTTCTGTAATGGAATTGATAACAAAATTACGCAATTCGTCTCCAGGAATCTCTACATCCGAAAGTTGCTCATCAATGCAAAGCTTAAGTGAAAGAATGTAAAGATGGCTTTCAGAAATCCCAAGCCCTGTGTCGATGTTCTTTTCGAATTTTGCTAAGATTTTTGATTCCTGATTTTTGAATTCAACGATATTTTTGAGAGTTACCGCACATTCTGAAGCAGGCGAGAGATTTATATCATCATCATCGTCCAATTCCACAAGTACGAAAATCAGGGGGTTCTCTTTGTTTTTAAATGGCAAGAAGAAAATTTTATTGATTTGAGAGAGAATATCGTCCTCAAAAAGTCCGTCAAATTTGTCGATTTCGCCGAAATCCCTTGAAAAGCACTGCCATTCAAATGCTTTTGAGAGAGTGCCTAGCCAGAATTCCTTCGTTTCGGTAAGAAGTGCCATTTCTCGGGCAGAAAAACCGTATGAATCCGTCGTGTAGTAAAAATCTCCGTCACTTGTTGTGGCGGGAGACAGGATTGCCGCACGAATGAATCCGGAGCGTTTTGCCCACTTTTCAAAGGTTGGCGTAACATCTGAGAGAACGCTTTGTGCTCGTATGAGAAGGCTTTTTTTTGCTGAATTTGTCTGTGTGCTCATGCCATCTTCTCCGTTTAGTCAAGACCAAGTTCCTTGAACAATTTTTTGTATGTTTCAAATTGTTCAGATTGTGCGAATTCTGCGATTTTTTCTTCCGGAAGATTTTCGAGAAGCTGATCCATATATGCGAGAACAGATTTTATTTCAGTCTGTAAGTCACCTGGAATTGATGAGGTAACCTTTGGAGTTGAATTTTCTTCTTCTGTGGCATTTTTAAGCTCTTCTTCGCGGGCAGCTTCGTTTGTAAGAAGAGTATCAAGCTCGCCTTCTGAAATAGAGATGCCGCTTGTTTCTTCGTTCGCCTCTGATTCTGAAACATCGCCCATTATGTCAGCGAGCAAGTCTGATTTGTCGTCTGCTTCTCCAGTGATATTTGCAAGCTCATCGGCAGAAAGAGTAGAGTCCTCTGATTCATCCTGAGAATCAGAGGCAATTCCGGCAAGCTCGTCGGCAGAAAGTGTAGAGTCCTCTGACTCGTCCTTAGAATCTGCTGAAATTCCGGCAAGCTCATCTGCTGAAAGGGTTGAGTCTTCGAGGGCTGGCTCTACGGTAAATTCATTTTCGTCTGTATCTGAAGCTTCTTCATCGCCAAATACGAATGGCTCGTCATCGATTGTAAGCTCTTCGCTTAATTCTTCGCCGCCTTCGATATTTTCGCTTTCAGAAATTAAATTCTCGCTGCTTGATTCAACAAGAATGTCATCAGTCTCGTCTGTCTTTGGAATTGAAATTTCTTCTGGAAGCTCTTCGTCTTCATCCGCGATGTTCGTGTCGATTTCGTCAAGGGCTGGCTCTTCAACTGCTTCGTCAGAGAAGTCAAGAGATTCATCTGCAACATCTTCAATAGCTTCGGCAGGTTCGGCTTCTTCTGTCGTCGGCTGTTCAGACTCCTGTTCTGAAGCCTCTTCGATAATGTCTACAGAACTTAAAATATCGTCCATTTCGTCGAGAGAAAGGGCAATCGTGTCGTCTTCATCGTCATTTCCAAAGAAACCTCCGCTAGACTCAGTTTCTGTTGGTTCCTGTGACAAGAAAGCGTCTTCTTCGGCTGTGGTTGTTTCCTGAACTGAAGGCTCTGAGACGGCTTCGTTTTGTGCAGGAGGCACCGGCCTGTTTTTGATTTCTTCAAATTCACTTTTAAGAGTTGAGATTTCGCCACGGAGAGAAGAAAGTTCTGCCGCAATCTGGCTTAAAATATTGTTTGTAGCCTGTGAAATTTCTGCGTCCTGCTTTACAACTTCTGCTTCTGAAACTGCTGCTGGTTCAGAAAGAGGCTCGTTTATTACAATTTCTTCTGTATTTTCTTCTTCGATTGCAGGCTCTTCTGGTGCAGGTTCTTCTTCTGCCTCTTCAGCCACTGATTCGTCTGTGATTGTTGAGTCATCGATTGTTGCATCTGTCGCATCGCTTATGGTTTGCTCTTCGATTGGGCTTGGAGCGGCAAATGCGTCATCCGGAGGAAGGGCGAATGGGTTTTCGCTTTCTGTTGCTTCTGTGTCTGGAATGTCAACCGCCGTTTCTTCGAAGACCGGTTCTTCCATATCAACGACATCGATTGTCTCTTTTTCTGGTTCTGTGACCTCTGGCTCTGAGCTTTCAACTTCCACAGATTCGACTGGCGTGTCTACGAGAGAGCTTGTGTTTCCATTCTCGTCTTCGATTGAATCCATAATTGAGTCAAGGTCAAAGTCATCGTCGTCAGGAGCGGAAAAATCTTGTGTTTGAGAAGCTGCTTCCTGTGTTTGAGAGCTTGAATCGCCTTCAAGTGAAATGTGTTCGTCATCGTCAACGGTGACTGTCATTGTATCTTCTTCTGAAGATGAAGGCTCGTTGTCTGAAAGGGATGGAACTGAGTCGTCGTCGCTTTGAGCACTTGCCTGTTCGCTTGTGCTTTCCGTGCTTTCAGAGCTTTCGCCGCTGGATTCAGGAGCATTGATGTCAAAGCCGAAGTCAGATAAATCGACATTTTCTGTTCCGTCATCGTTTACAACTGTCTCGCTTGACTCCTCTGCCTTAGGAGACTCTTCTTCGCCGCTGGATTCAGGGGCATTGATGTCAAATCCGAAATCGGATAAATCGATATTTTCGCTGCCGTCATCATTTACTGTTCCGCTGACAGATTCTGTTGAGCCATTTGATGATGAGTCGTCACCAAAATCAACTCCGAAATCGCTTAAGTCTACTTCTTCGCTGCCAGCAACCTCTTCGACCGGGGCTGAGGAAAGAGAAGATGAAGAAGAAACTGAGCCTGAGTCATCGTCAAAGGATAAATCTATGTCGAGAGGACCGTCATCTTGTGCTGCCGGGGAGGCTGAAACTTCCATTGGGGAATCTGAAATAGTGATGTCGCTTGATTCGCCAGGCTCAGAGTCGCCTAAAAAATCATCGACAGAAACGCTTTCTTCGCTTGAAGAGTCTGAGGCTTTGTTTGCCAGCTCAGAGGCTTCGCTTGCGGCGCTTCCACCGTCATCTCCTTCAAAAACTCCCCCTTCGATGAATTCATCAAGAGAGATTTCTGTTTCGCCGGATGAAGCTGTGTCAGATGAATCAGATAAAAAATCTGCTGTCATATCTTCGCTTTCAGATGAAACCGTGTGCGCTGGCTTTTTGACCCAAACGCCGTAG
>CALGGS010000136.1 GCA_937915735.1 uncultured Treponema sp. | reverse complement strand
AGTAAAATTCTTGTCGAGGAATAAAAAATACAAGGAGGTATTTTTTATTCCATTGATGCTGAACGTGTGCAACAGACGTGCTTGTTTTTTTTTAACGACACAAATCTAAGAGGGATTTTACTTCGTCTTTAGTTAAATCCCTGGACTCGCCGGCTTTAAGCTCGCCCAGTTCAATGTTTCCGATTCTGACCCTGCACAAATTTCTGATTGCCACATCTGCGTTTTCAAAAACCCTGCGGATTTCACGATTTTTTCCCTCGACAAGAACTACTCGCATTTTATGAGAATTCAGCTCTTCGGCATCCTGCGCCTTGTAAAAAAGGCCCTCAACACGAATTCCCTTCTTAAAATTTTCCGCAAGATTTCGCGGGAGAGGAAGGGAGCTTTCAACGATGTATTCTTTTTCGATTTGGCTTGATGGATGGCTCAGTTTTGCGGCAAAATCTCCGTCGTTGGTAAAAATCAAGGCCCCATGACTGAACATATCAAGCCGGCCCACATTATAAAGGCGCTCGCTGTATTTCTGGCGAAGCAAATCAACTGCCACAGGCCTGCCCTTTTCGTCAGACTGCGTGCATACATAGCCAAGCGGCTTGTTCAAAAGCACATATCGTTTTGTTTCTTCCAGTGAAATTTCTTTTCCGTCAACTAAGATTTTGTCGTTTTCGCTCACCTTTGTGCCAAGTTCCGTGACAACGACACCGTTTACAGAAACCCGTCCGTCAAGGATGATTTTTTCTGAAGCGCGGCGACTTGCAACTCCTGAATGAGCGAGAAAAACCTGCAGACGCATTTCGTTTTTTTGGGCTGTAGAAAAATTATCGAGCAAGAGTGAACCTCTCTTCTTCTGTTTTGTCGAGCTGAGGAAGCTCTGAAATTGAATTTAAGCGGAAGAATTTCAAGAATTCCTTTGTAGTTCCGAATTCAACCGGGCGTCCCGGAGTATCTCGCCGTCCGACTTCCTTTACAAGCTGTTTTTCGATGAGAAGGCGAATCATATTGTCTGGAGAAACGCCTCGAAGAGCCTCGATTTCGGCCCTGGTGATTGGCTGCTTGTATGCGATGATTGAAAGAACCTCCAGCGCTGAGCGGGAAAGCTTTCCCTCGTTTTTGTTTCCGTATTTTTCTTTGAGGCTTTCCCAATATTCTTTTTTCGGGGTCAAGGCATATCCGCCTGAAATTAGGGAAAGCTCGACACCACAATTTGGCTGAGTGTATTTTTCTTTTAAGATTTCAAGACATTCCGAGACGACATTTTCTGAAAGCTCGGTTGAGGAAGCGATTGCCTGAGGTGTGAGAGGCTCGCTTTCCAAGAACAAAACGGCCTCGACAAGACCTGCTTCTTTTTCAAGATTGATTTCCATAGGTGGTGAGTATTATATTAAATAAAGCCTTTCGCTTCAACACAAAGTTTTTCGCCTGTGACAGGGTGAGGAAAAGAAAGGCTCTTTGCGTGCAGCATAATTCGCTCAAAATTTTGCCCCCCATAAAGAGTGTCGCCGAGAATGGGAATGCCAAGGGAAGATAAATGAACCCTGATTTGATGAGTCCGCCCCGTAAGAGGACGGCACTCGATGAGAAGAAGCTTTTGACTAGAGACAGCCGGGTCAAAGCTCGACGATGACAAAGCTTTTAAAACTTTAAATTCCGTCCTAGAAGCCTGACCGCCATTTTTTTCGCTGACCCTTCCCCATTTTGCAGCCTGCCCCTTGGGGCTAATGCGTCCCATCGGAAATTCCACGGCAAATTCTTTTCCTTGAGGATAATTTTTGATTTCCGAAGGTTTTACGCAGACAACCGCATTGTAAACTTTTTTTGCCGTGTGATTTTCAAACAGCCCGTGACAGGCAGCGTTCACGCTTCTTGACTTAGTGAACAAAATAACTCCGCTTGTATCCCTGTCAAGGCGGTGCATAATGCCAACATAAGGAGGATTTTTTGCATTAGGCCTTTCGATTTTCTGCCGTGCGAACAAAAAGCGGACGACAGCCGAATGAAGGTTGTCACGGCTTTTTACCATTCCCGCCTCAGTCGGAAAATGAGCGGGCTTATTTACAATGATGATATTCTCATCCTCGAAGAGTACATCCTTTGCCCCAAGCTCAAAATCTATATCATCGGGCTGCTTTTCAAAAAAAAGCTTTTCACTGTCAATATTCACAAAGATTTTACAGTTTTTCCTCAGAAGAAAGGACGGCGAGCGAACCTGTCTGCCATCTACGGAAACGCTTCCCGAAACAATGAGGCGGCGGATTTTCGAGTTAGAAATTTCACAGCCAATCAGAGACGGAAGTTTTTCCCGCAAAAAATCGTTAAGAGAAAGTGAAGAAGCAGCCGTCAAAGTAAAATTTTTCATAAATATTAGCGCAGATAAACAAAGAGAAGCAAAGCGGTAGGGATTGGAAGCCCTTTAGTTACCGCAGGTAATGAGCGATAGCGAAGGCTGGAAAGCCCGTCCCTTGCGTTACGAAGTGAAAACGAAGTAGCAAGGGAACCGCCCCTTTTCTAATAGCCCAAGTCTTCATCGACCAGAATGATTTTTATCCTGCCTTTCGTGCGGCAAATGCGTGTTTTTACAAAGATTGCGCAAATGTCCTTTTCGTCTGACAGGGAGAGCCTTTTTGCGTTTTTTGGAGCGGCAATTTTTAAGGCGCGATTTTCAAGTTCGCTTTCTGAATCGACGATTTTATTCTTTCCGACAAGGGCGATGACCTGCTTCGGACCGAAGGCAATAGCGGCAACCCTGTTTCCGTTTCCGTCTATATTAAAAAGAACTCCGTCACGGCTTACGGCGTTAAAGCTCGTCAAAAATGTGTCTGCCAGAAGAGCCTTTCGCATAAGCTCCGTTTTTTCCTCGCCTGATTTTGCCCTACTCCTGTCAATCAGCTCGTAAGCTCCGGCCTTCAGCCGCTCGATTAAGCCTGACTCTTCGATAGAAACTGAGCCTCCCCAGGAGACGGATGAGCCTTTTTCAATAAAAGAAAGAGCCTTTTGGACAGCCTCCTCCCTGTTTTTCGCATAAACGGCCTCAAAGCCGCGTTTTTTTAAGTTTGCAATAATGCTTTGCATAGAACGCTCCTAGAAAAATTTATTTTCTGATTTTTTTTCTTAAGATTAATGAGCCTGCCAAAAGGACAGAGCCAAAAATCCATGAAATTACGCCGCTGGCAAGGATTCCAAATGAGCTTGAAAGACCTGCGACAAGGTAAGTCAAGAAGGAAATGACTGCGACATGAAGCACATAAGGCAACTGAGTCTGAACATGATTTACATGGTCACAGCCGGCACCAGCGCTTGCCATAATCGTCGTGTCTGAAATTGGCGAGCAATGGTCACCGGCAACGGCACCTGCCATACATGCAGAAATTGAAATTATCCGGAGAGGGTCACCTGTCTCCGGGAAAACCGCAATGCAGATTGGAATCAAGATTCCAAAAGTTCCCCAGCTCGTTCCGGTTGAAAAAGCGAGGAAAAGGGCAACAAGGAAAATGACACAGGGAAGAATGCTTTTTACGAGACTTGCGCTCTCCATAATTCCAGCCACATATTTTGCAGCTCCAAGAGAGTCGGTCATTGCTTTCAGTGTCCATGCGAATGCAAGAATTAAAATAGCCCCGACCATCGCCTTAAATCCTTCAGGAATGCAAGACATACACGCTTTGAAAGGAAGGACTCTTCTTGGAATATAAACTAAAAGCGTCAAAATCAGAGCGGCGACAGAGCCTAAGACAAGGCCGACGGAAGCATCGCTATTCGCAAAGGCATCGACAAAATTTTTGTGCTTCTCGCCACTTGCAAAAAAACCGCCGGTGTAAATCATTCCGATTGTGCACAAAACGATGAGAGCGACAATAGGAAAAACCAAATCAAAGACCCGCCCCCTGCCAATTTTTTCGGCCTCAGCAGTCTTTTCGTCCGTCTCCACAAGCTCCTCGAATTTTGCCATTTGCGAAAAGTCAAATTTCAGGCAGACTATAAGGAACATCATTCCAATCGTAAAGAAAGCGTAAAAATTAAAAGGAATCGCCTTGCAAAAGAGAGCCAGTCCGTTCTCGCCCTCGGAAACAAAGCCCGCGACAGCCGCCGCCCAGGATGAAATCGGCGCAATAATGCAGATGGGGGCAGCTGTAGAATCAATAAGATAAGCAAGTTTTTCCCGGGAGACCTTGTATTTGTCCGTAACAGGCCTCATAACGGAGCCGACCGTAAGGCAATTGAAATAATCATCAATAAAGATAAGGATTCCAAGGAAAATTGTGGCAATCTGGGCCCCAACCTTTGTCTTGATGTGCTTTTTTGCCCAGTCACCGAAGGCCTGAGAGCCACCAGCACTGTTCATAAGGGCTACAAGAGTGCCAAGAACGACAAGAAAAACAAGGATTCCTACATTCCAAGAATCAGAAAGCTGCTTTATAAGTCCATCTGAAAAAATATGGGTGAAGAAACCGGAAAAGGATGAATGGGCATCTATGGCGAAAAAGGCTCCACCCAGTGCGATTCCGACAAAAAGAGAGGAATAAACTTCCTTCGTAATGAGTGCCAGCGCAATGGCAACGATTGCAGGCACAAGTGACCAAAAAGTTCCTGTCATAAAAGCTCCGTTTTTTAATTATGGGAACCTCGAAAAATTGCAATTTTTCGAGGTAACTTTGAAAATGCGATGTTTTAATTTCTGCTATTATCAGAAATTAAAACTCGTCAAGGAACTTCGGAAAATCACCGAAGGTGAGTTTTTCGAAGTTCCATTATTTCAGCACTTTCTAAAGATTACCACAGATTTTTAAAAGAGAAAAGAATAAGGGCAGCTCTAAAAATCCGCTAAGTCTTTTCTAAGGTCTACAAAAAAAAGTGGAGAAATTAGAGATTTTATATTTTTGAGATATTGACACAAGTCTATTATATATTTAAAATTAGCCGTCTTTTACAAGGAATCAGTATGTTGATTAAAGATGAAGTTTTAAATGATGTTAAGTTGATGGCTTTAAGTTTTTCGTATACAGACGAAATTGACGAAAACTTTGAAGAAACTAGCGACGAAGACGACTTCGAGTCTTTGGGAGATGACTCTCTCAACAAATTCGACGACGACATTTATGACGACACGCTTGACGATGACGATGTAAATGTCTCTTACGATTCCGACTTCACAGAAGATTACAACGACGAACTAACCGAAGACTATTCAAGCGACGAAGAATAAAAAAAAACGGGCAATAAGCTCAAAAAATGGCATTTACAGGCTTGCCCCGAAAATGCCATTTGCCTTACGCTTTACTTACTGCGCATTATAAATCGTCTTTCCGTTGTGCCACAATTTTTCCAGCTCATAAAATTCACGGGCGTCTGCGCTCATAAGATGAACAACCACAGGTCCAATGTCAATTAGATTCCAGTTTTCGCCATGCTCGCTTTTGTTGTGCGTGGTGTGGATTTCCATCTCGTTTTCTTTTACATAGTCCTTGATTTGCTTTTGAAGGCCCTGAGTGTGCGCGCTGCTGTGAATCGTAGCGATTACAAAAAAGTCAGTCCAGCTGTTAAGAGACGAGACATCAATTACGGTGACATTTTCTGCCTTTGAGTCTTCCAGAATTTTAGCAATTTCAAGTGCGTTTTCTTGTGCTGTTTTCATAGTTTTCCTTATATTTTAAGATTTATTTCTGACATAACGACCGTCAAAGTCCTTTCCCAAAATTATCGTAAAGTCCACGGTCGATACATTCGTAAATTCAGTTTCAGAAGAGACATTTTCTTCCAAAATATTTGAGCAGTGAATAAAATCCCCAAGAATTTTACAAGCCTCTGCGTTTCCGATATGATTTATGATTACGGTTTTTTCATAATCGTTAGAATCTGCGTTTCCCTGCGAAAGAACATCGTAGCCCGCACTCTGAAGGATTATCGAAGTATTGTGAGCCAATCCCTGAACTGTCGTTCCGTTCAGCACGGAAAGAAGATAAGGCCTGTTTGAGTTCGTTTCGTCAAGGGAAATCAGTGAGTTTGAAATCTGCAGGAAGACCTCTTTTATGAACTGGCCGTCATTCAAGGGGAACAAAAGTTTTTTTCCGTCAACAATTCGCTGGGAGCCGGTAACTTTTCTGACAGAAAGATGCTCCGAATCAACCTCGCTTATCATTGTCAGGAGATGGTGGAATTCATCATCATCGAGATTTGAGGTCATTTTTTTATTTATTTCTGAGAAGGACTTTTTGTCACGGACAAGCTTTTCGTTTCTTGAAAGAGCTGAGAAAAAGGCCAGAAGGACATTCTGCCGCCGCTCGATTATATCCTCCTCCGTTTCGTCAGATTTTTCGTAGTTAAGATAGTCCTGAATTTTCTCGCCGTCAAGAGAAACTACCCCGCTGGGCAAAAGATAACGCTCACCGTCATCATTTTTTACGTCGACGGGAGAAGGAATAAAGATTTTCATTCCGCCCAGCATATCCGTAAGCTCACCGAATTTTGAAAGATTCAAAATGATATGAAAGGGAATCGTCTGGCCTACAAGGTTCTCGATTTCAGATTTATACGAGTCAATTCCTTTTTCAAGATAGACCGCCTCAATTGCATCGACTCGCCCTAAACTCTTAAAAATTGCCCCGGTATTTTCTACGATATTGATAAGATTTCCTTTTTTTGTCTCAGGGTAATAAATAAATACATCGGTAAAAAGCACACGATTTTTGTCTTCCATTACGACAAGGGTCTTGATTACACGGTCAGACTTTAGGTTTTCGTCAACGGTGTTTACCCGGAGTGACAGAGCAAGACCTACAGTTACGGAAATGAGAATCACAAAAATCAGAATGAGAAGAAAAGCACCCTTGTTGGAGTTGGGATTGCTGATTTTCATAGCTAAATGATATCCTTTTTTAATTTATCGCGCAATGCAAGTGACTCTTCCGCCACGGTTTTTCCTTTGTCTTCAAGATATTCGATATTTTCTTCGAGAACTGAAAGCACGCACTCCTTAAGAGGAAGCGCAAGAAGACGGGAACGGTATTCGTCTGTCGATTGGGGACGCCCAGGCTCGATTTTATCTGCGACAAAAAGCAGGAGCGCAAAATCACTTGAAGACGCTGAGCCAAAGGTATGGTTTCTGATTGCGTCGATAATTTCGCCATCCGTAACACCAAAGCGATCCTGGATTTCGACGGCAGCGGCACGCCCATGAAGCAAAAACGGCATCTCTTTTTCCATTTGAGAAATCGGCTTTCCGTCCTTACTCGCAAGATTGAGAAGCTCATCGTCAGTCAAATCCTTGCACATATCGTGGGCAATTCCCGCAACATAAGCCTTTTCCTCGTCAAGGCCGTAATTCTTACAGAGAAGAGCGAGGGTTTCGGCAGTGCGCATTGAGTGCTCAAAGCGGCTTTTATTTACGACAGATTTTGTGTATTCAGCGATTTTATTAAAAAGTTCACTTCGCATAAAAATTCCGCTATTACTATACCCAAAAATCCGCTAATTTACAAGAAAATAAACGGATTTTAAAGCCGCCCCTTATACAAGCCTTTTTCTTCGATATAGCCAAACACGGCCGCAGGCACTAGATAGCGCCATGAGCCGTTCTCAGCGATTGACTGCCTTATTTCGGAAGAAGAAATTTCGATTTTCGGATTCTCGACGATTTTGTGAGGATAGGGGAAATTCTCCCTCGTAACGCCCTTCATCGGATTTTTTCCGTATTTTTCGGTAGGAGAATTCTGGAATTCTTTTTTGAGAAAGCTTTCATTCGGCCGACAAGCCAGGATTAAGTCTGCTTTTTTTGCAAGCTCCGAAGATTTTTCCCATTTGTCAAAGTCACAAAGCAAATCCTCGCCAAAAATAAGCCCGATTTTCCCCTCAAGGACAGACTCATATTTTTTTTCAAGATAGCAAATTGTGTCCCAGGTGTAAGACACTCCGCCCCGCCTAAGCTCACAGTCCTCCGCTTCAAAACGGCAGTCTCCCTCCGTGGCAAGACGGACCATCTCAAAACGCTCGTCACTGGCGACTTTTCCAGACATTTCCTTGTGAGGCGGGCAATATGTCGGAACGAATAGGATTTTATCGTAGCCAAGCTTTTTGCAGACAGAATCAGCAAGAATGAGGTGACCAATATGTATCGGGTTAAAGCTTCCCCCAAGCATCGCTATTTTCACGCTTTTACTCCGAGTCAAACTCAGATTTTTCGCTGCCAGGCGTCTGCTCTTCCATAAACTCATCCACAGAACGGCTGTCCAGGAAGGAAGAGGATTTTTTCTGCAGGGCTTCCTTTTTGACATCGGCGTTCACCTTGTTGAAAAGCTCCAATATTGCAAGCCGAACATCATTCATTCCGATGTGAGCCGCGACAGAAACAGGAAGAACCTTTGTCCCCGGCTCAGATTTTTTTATTTCAAGAGCGATTTTCTCTGCGTTCTCGCCAGCTCCCTCAATGTCAATCTTGTTACAAAGAACAATCCTTGGCTTTGAAAGCAAGTCCTTTGAAAAGCCCTCAAGCTCAGAGCAAAGGGTTTTGTAGGCAGAAAGACAGTTTTCGTCAGAGGCGTCAATCATAAACAAAAGCCCCTGAGTGCGGGAAATATGCTTTAAAAAGCGGATTCCAAGTCCGGCCCCGTCACTCGCTCCCTCAATGATTCCCGGAATATCAGCGATAATGACATCGTTTTCGTCATCGGCACGCAAGACACCAAGATTGGGGATTTTCGTCGTAAATGGATAAGGCGCGATTTTCGGCCTTGCGTTAGTAAACGCGTCCAAAAGGGAAGATTTTCCTGCGTTCGGAAAGCCCACAAGCCCGATGTCAGCCATAATGCTTAGCTCAAGAAGAAGCTTGCGATATTCCCCCGGCTGCCCCTTGTTCGCCGTTCGCGGAGCCTGATTCGTCGAGGACTTAAAGTGAACATTTCCCCAGCCGCCGTTTCCGCCCTTTAAGAAAACAAAGCGCTCGTCCTCGCTTTCAGTCGTAAATTCCTTGATAAGTTCTTTTGTCTCGGCGTCACGGATGCTAGTTCCAGGCGGAAGGGCAATCACGACATCCTCGCCGTCCTTTCCGTATTTGTTCCAGCCCATGCCATCTCCGCCGTTCTGTGCCTTAAAGAATCGCTTGAAACGGATATTTGCGAGAGTCTTTACATTTCGCTTTACGCAAAAAACGACATCTCCGCCCCGTCCACCGTCCCCTCCGTTCGGGCCACCCATAGGAATATATTTTTCGCGGCGGAAGGACACGCAGCCGTTTCCGCCCTTTCCACTAGTCACTTCGATTATCGCTTCATCTGCAAACTGTTTCATAATCTATATCTATCCTTACCTGTTAACACTCAATTTTCAAACAATATATCAGACTTCCTGCAAAAAATCCACTTGCAAAAGCCGCATTTTTTATTCATTTATCCAGCCCATATGAATCGCGTGTTTGATATTTTTTTCAATCCACTTGTAAATTTCAGGCATAAATTCTTTTATAATCGAATCCCGCTTCTCAACATCAGAGCGATGAGCATTCGCCTCAACCCAAGTATGACCATCTGTCAGGGTATTGTGCAAAAATGGCTGAAGGCGATCCATACAGGAAGCGTATTTAGAGTCAGGAGTTTCCATGGCGTCAAATTCTTCCCAAAGTGAACGCAGCATTTCTCCCTGCTCAACTGGCAGCATAGCAAAAAGCTTATCAGCAGCCATTTTTTCGCGTTTTTCTTTGTCGCGATTCGCCTCTTCATCAAAGGCAAAAGTGTCCCCGGCATAGATTTCGATTAAATCATGAATGACACACATTGCACAGGCACGAAGCACATTCACTTTTTGAGTCGCGTACTCCTCAAACAAAAGACACATAAGCGCTATATGCCAGGAATGTTCCGCATCGTTTTCGCGGCGGCTTTTATCAATCAAAACCGTATGCCGCAAAACTGCCGTCATTTTATCGACCTCGGCCACAAAAAGAAGCTGTCTGTTAAGCCTGTCATTATCAGAAGAAAAAAAAGATTCTAGTCCCATTAGAAAATTATATCAGGGATTAAAATAAGTGAAAAGAAAAAAACTCGTCCAAGCAGACTAAAACAAATCAAGGCTGTTATCCAAATAAAGCTCTTCCCGAAGATGGATATGAAATTCAGGCTTAGTCAAGTAATATAGAAGAAACTCAAGCAAAAGCGCGCTGCCCAGGGAACGGCCCTCAATCTTAAAGTTAGAAAATCCCGCCGGAAGGTAGGTTTCTTGAATATCACTGATGCTGATAAAAGGAGGATTTTTCATGGCCTTGGAGAAACGGTAGCCCTCCTTTCCGCCAGGAGCCTTGCAGACATGGGGAGTGGCACTTTCCAATCCAAGCACTTCCCGACTGACACTCTCATAGCAGTTTTTTCGCTCCCTGCAGCCAGTCCAGCAGCACTCATTACAGAGAAATTCCACCTTGTCTTTTTGATTCTGGCTGAGGGAGTTAAGATTTTTAAAATCCTTGTTCAGGCGGAAGTCCGGCACCACATAAGAAAAATCCTCTCGCTTCACTTCATTTCTAAAATCTTCAA
>CALGGS010000135.1 GCA_937915735.1 uncultured Treponema sp. | reverse complement strand
TATGTCACAATGAACAGAAAAAATCAGGTAATTCCTAATGATGACTATGATATTGTAATTGGACCAGTTGCAAACGACAGAACAATGCCTGTTATAAGTCTATATTTTGCAGGAATCTACGATATTGAAGAAACAATAAAAAGACTTATGCCGCAAAAATTGTGTGACCAGTATACTTTTAGAACTGAAAACGCAATAAAAAAACTAAAGTTTCTGGAGGTAAAATAAATGGGAAAAGAACTGCCATATATTCTTCAGTTTTATGATAACGAAGTATCTCTGCTTATAAGCAATAAATATGGATATCCAATTATGGATTCCTACAGAAAGTTTTTGTTTTCTAAGACCTATCAGATGCTTTGCAATCCTGAACTTGAAATGTGGGAATTCAGTCCTGCAGGAATTTTTGATATGTGGGAAGCAGAACTTGTTACAGGAGAACCTCGTAATTCCTTGTATTTAAGGAGGGACTAAATGTCAAAAGAAATGGAATTCTTTACTTTCCTTATGGAACAGTACGCACGCTATAAAAATACAACAGCAGATAAAGTTCTTCATAAACTTGATGAATTAAATCTAACAGATTATATCTTTAACATGTATGAAATGTATCATAGCGAAGCTCTGGAAAATGCTTACGCAGATATAGATAAACTTATTGAAAGTAAGTCAAAATGTTAGCAGAAATAGACATTCTTAACCGACAAGAATTTATTGATAAAATTATTTCTACAGTTGAATATCATTCCAAAAACAATTTAAAAGCCTCCTTTTCTATTCAGGGAGAATGGGGATAGAGAAGATAATCATCCTCTTATTAGACGATATAGGGGTAAATAAATGAAACGGGTTATTTTCTTTATATTGATAAGCTTAGTTTTTCAATTAGCTGTTTTATACGGTGAGAATTGTATGAATGAAATGAAAGAATTACTAAAAACGGCGGAATATGATTTGGAATCTTACCCTGCTCCTTGGGAATTATTGTATCCAGATTCTTGTAAGCAAATAAAAAGAATGCAAAATACATCCTTTGATATATGTGTTGATGTTTTAGTCAATAACGAAATATCTGATTTAGAGAAAAAGATTTTTATAAATATTCTTGCATATGATGCAGATTTTGATTCATATATGGATTTATTATCATATTCGACAGAATTATATTTAAGCGGAGAACTTAGCTTTAAAATATTTGAGTATATGTTTGTAAATCCGTATATAAAACCTGTAATGAAAAAACAATATAAGAATAAAGAATTGAAGAATATTATAAAAATATGCTTAAAAAAAGAATTATCTGTAGAAGAAATTCAATTTTTTAAGGATTTGAGAAAGGGAAAAATCTAAATTAGATTTTATAAACTCCGTAGTTTTCGAAGAAAACTGCTCAAGTCGCTGTCGTAAGTACACGGTTAGCGATTGTAGTGGCTCGCCTTTAGGCGAGTTCCGAAGCGTAGCGTAGGAATGGAGTGCGTAAGACGCGGAACCAAAACCGCCGAAAAAAATCCTGTTATTTTTAAGCAACTCCATTTATAATATTGGTATGGAAAAAAGCTTGTCCCTGTTGTCATACGAATACGGCCTGCTGGGTGAAGTCAAAAAAAGACTCGTTTCATAAAGCACATCAAAAATGTATCGGAGCCATCGCACAACCTGCCTTTCTCCGAAAAATAAATTCTGTTTCTCTTTACAGAAACAGAATAAAATGATACTATCCATAGAAACAAAATCTGTGGAGAAGTTATGAGCGACATTCTTTCAAAAATCATCGAAAAACGAAAATCTGATATTGACCGTCTCGGCCTTTCCTTTGGCTGTGAAGTTCCAAAAATACGCTCTCGTGCCCTTCATCACTTTATGGCTGAAAAAGGCCTGATTCTTGAAGTAAAGCGCGCTTCTCCGAGTAAGGGCGATATTGCTCCTGCGCTTGACTCGTATAAAACGGCATTTTCTTATGCTGAATGTGGAGCTGTCGCAATCAGCTGTCTTACCGAGCAGAATTATTTTAAAGGCACTCTGGTTGATTTACAGAATGTTTGTCGTGCCGTCGATGATTATGCAAAAAAAACTGGAAAAAATCCCCCTGCCGTTCTCCGTAAGGATTTTTTGCTGAGCGCAGATGAGATTGAGCTTTCTTACAGGGCGGGTGCGGACGCCGTTCTTCTTATTTCTCGAATTTTAGAAAAAGAAACATTTTTGGAGATGGCAAAAAAAGTCGTGGAGCTGGGTCTTTATGCCCTTATCGAAGTTCGTTCAGACGAAGACTTAGAAAAGCTTGACTTTGTGATGAGTCACATTGACAAAAGTCATTTTGTTTGTGGCGTTAATAGCCGTGACCTTGCGACTTTTAAAATTGACCTTCTTCGCCCGGTAATGATGAAAGAAAAAATCCGCTCGATTATGGAAAATGCTGGCGGAAAAAGTGCTGATGGGGCGAAGATTATTTTTGAAAGCGGAGTTACGAGCGCCGAATGTGCGGAGACTGTGGGAAATATGGGCTTCTCTGGAATTTTACTTGGTGAGGCCGCCGCAAAAAATCCTGAAATGGCAAAAACTTTTGTCGACTCTTTTAACCTTTCAAAAACGACTAAAAATGCTGCCTTTTGGGAAAAATACGCTTCTTCTCTGGCAAAACCTGCGTCATTGCCCGATTTGAGCCGACAATCCTTTCCCCGCGTAAAAATCTGCGGCCTTACTCGCGCAGAGGACGCGACTCTTGCAGACGAGCTGGGAGCGGAATTTTTGGGCTTTATTTTTTCAGATAAATTTCCTCGCAGCGTGTCCCGCGAAAACAGGCTTGAAAAATTGCTAGAAATTCTTCCGAATCTAAAAGCGAAAAAA
Source organism: uncultured Treponema sp. (assembly GCA_937915735.1). Taxonomy (GTDB): domain Bacteria; phylum Spirochaetota; class Spirochaetia; order Treponematales; family Treponemataceae; genus Treponema_D. The sequence goes on along the minus strand of CALGGS010000135.1, from coordinate 7,854 downwards.
GTCTGCGTGATTACAGAAACAGAGTCAGAAACGGCGAAAAAGGCGATTCAGCTCGTAAAAGAGGGTGTTTTTGACATCTTGCAGTTCCATAAAATCCCATACGAGAAAATCGAAAAAGAACTTTTGGCTCTCCCGCATTATTTTGCAGTCTCCTCTCAAAAAGAAAAGGAAAATCTGATTTTAAAAGGCGAGTTTAGGGTTCTGCTTGACTCAAAAGAGAGGCTTCAAGATAAAAATTCTGATTTTTGTTCAGAGTCTTGGCTTGCAGGCGGAATCAATACTGAAAATTTTAATGAAATCCTCTCGGTTTACAAGCCTGAGTTAATAGACATTTCAAGCGGTGTCGAAAAAGAAGGCGAAATCGGCATAAAAGATAAGGAAAAACTGAAAAAGATATTGCTTTGCTAAATGACTTTCCAGTCAGCTCCCTTCTTACCAACAAATACTTTGACACGGCATTTTTGCTTTCCGCAGTTTTCGGTGAAAAATTCAATGTCAGTTCCGTATTCGCTCATTACATCGTCCGGATGATAGTTCGTGGTGAATGTGGACTCCGTGCCGTCGAATGTGCAGCGGCTAAGGGCTGCGTGAATTCTTATTAAATCTTCTGCCGCAGGGAAAAACTTGTCCTTGTGCTTTTCGTGGAATCTTTTTTTGACAAATTCGATTTGAAGACCTTCGATTTGGGCGGAATTCTTTTCTGCTGACCAGTCACGGATTGAGCCTGTAGAAATCAGCCCTTCAGATGCGGATGACAATAAATTTGTGTCAGAATAAGAAAATAAGAAAGCCGAGAATTCCTTCAAAAAAACACTGGGCTTTTCCCTTAAAACATACAAAACTGAGTTGAACCATGCGACTGCCCGTCCCTTTGTGTAAAAAAGATTCGTGGCACAGGAAAGCTTTTCGCTCTTTTCCAAATCTTTTTCGCTAAACTGGGGAGTCTTTAAGACATGATAGGGCGGAGTCTGCTCCCATTCAAGGCCAAAACCCTTTGCCGAGTCGTGCAAGTCAGTTCCGGGAAGGACTGAAAGACAGAAAAGCTCCAGATTGTTCGGATAAAGACTCAAGGCAAAATCTATGCTTTGACAAAAGCCTTCAAAATTGTCACCTGGAAGACCGTAAATCAAGTCGAAGCCGAAAGTCACGCCCTCATCATTTAAAAAACCGATGTTTTTCGTGAACTTTTTTTTGTCGAGCGTTCGGTGAACATTTTTTAAAACTTCTGGATTTGCGCTTTGAAGACCAATCTGAAGGCAGCAGGGAATGCGGGAAAAAGCCTGCGCAAGTTCTCTGTCGATGAATTCAGCCCGTGCCTCAAAATAGAAGAACATTCCGGGGGCTTTTTTTTCGATTATTTTGAGCATTTTAATTGCCCGCTCTTTGCTTGCGTTGTATGTCGGGTCAAGTACAAAAACCTGGGCGATTTTTTTTGAAGCAAAGAGCTCAATTTCTTTTTCAAGCCGCTCCATCGGAAAATAAGCGATTTTTTTTTCGCCTTTAGACTCATAACAATAAGAGCAGTTAAAAGGACAACCCCGCGCAAGCTCCCAAAGGGCTCCTCCGTATTTAGCAGGATCAAGAGTTCCGTCAAGATAGGGGGAAGCCGTCATATCTGGAGGAAGCGGACAGGCACGGATAATGGGAGATTCCTGGTGGCAGGGCGGAGCCGAAGGCATATTTTTAGGTGATGTGGGATTTTTTTCCCTTGCATAAACACCCTGAATTTCGAGAGAAGACGGCTTGGATTGAAGATTCTCTCTTTCGTTAAGCTTATCCAAGAGCTCAACCATAGCCCGCTCGCCTTGACCTGCAATCATAAAATCAAAGCTGTTAAACGAGCGGGGGGAGGCCGTAACTTCAGGTCCCCCTGCAATCGTCACGCAAGAAGGCAAAAGCTTTTTTAGTTCAAGGCAAGTCTTTTCGAGAATCACACGATTCCAGACATAGACTGAAAAACAGACGAAATCAGCCCTTTTTTGAGAAAGTTTTTTTGCAAGAAGCCGGGCAACTCCTTCATCCCCGGAACTTTTTCTTTCGAGAAGAATATCCTTATCTTCAAGTGAAAAATCTATGAGAGAGACGGAAAAATCATTTTTCGTGCGAGAATCAGCCTTAATCGAACTTGCAATGCAGGCCGCCCCAAGCGGTAAGCCTTGTGGAGAAGTTTCAACTAAAAGCGTGGTGCAGATAAGATTTTTCATTTTTTGTATCAGATAGCGAATTTAACTGAACAATATCAGATTTGTCAATTACATTCAAAAAAATCTTAAGTACAACTTTTAAATGCCGATATTTTTAGAGTAGCGTTTACGGACATAAAACGCTAAATGTGGGGTAAAAATGGAAATTACAGCGAACAACATCAACACGCAGATGTCTGCTCAGGAAAAGTTTCAGGTCGACAATGTTGTAAACGGCTACAACAAAAAACTCGATTATGAGCTCCGTCAGGGCAGAATCGCAAGCCGGGAGCTGGGAAAAGATGACTTTTTGAAGCTTCTTATGGCTCAGATGACGAACCAGGACCCAACAAGCCCGATGGAAAACACAGAATTCATCGCGCAGATGGCACAGTTCACATCTTTGGAACAGATGACAAATATGAGCCAGAACTTCGAGAAAATGGCTTCAATGATTAATTCCAGCGAAGCACAGAGTATGCTCGGTCACACAGTCCAGATTGACTTGGGTGCAGAGCAAAGCACGACTGGTGTTGTTGAGGCTGCAACGAGAGGTTCTTCCCCACAGGTTCAAGTGAACGGTATGTTCTACGATATGAATAAAATCAAGGCCGTCTACGGCTTTTAGATTCCCGCGTCAGGCGCGAGAATGACAAATCTTGTGTGCGAGAACGACAAATCTTGCGTGCGAGAATGACACTGAATAAAAAAAAGAGGGTAGCGATATGATGAGATCACTTTATTCTGGCGTTTCTGGCTTGCAGAATCACCAGACACGAATGGATGTAATCGGCAACAACATTGCCAACGTAAACACAACAGGTTTCAAACGGGGCCGTGTTAATTTTCAGGACATGATTAGCCAGCAGCTTGCAAGCGCTTCAAAACCGACTGAGGAAAAAGGCGGCGTTAACCCGAAAGAAGTCGGCCTGGGTATGACAGTCGCCGCAATCGACACTGTTTTCACACAGGGAAACTTGCAGTCAACAGGCATCTCAACTGATGTTGCGATTCAGGGTAACGGTTTCTTCATCGAGAAAAACGGCGAGAAATCATACTACACTCGTGCGGGTGCTTTCTCTCTTGACCAGAACGGAACTCTCGTAAATCCGGCAAACGGAATGCGAGTTCAGGGTTGGATGGCCCGCGAATTGAACGGAGAAATGGTCGTTCAGACTGCCGCTACCCCTACAGACTTGGTAATTCCTGTTGGTTCAAAAGATCCTGCAAAAGCAACACAGAATATCAACTTTGCTTGTAACTTGAACAAAAATACACCGGAAATCCCTGAGAATCCTACGGAAGCTGACATCGCAAAGGGAACCTGGAACACAGAATTCAAAATCTATGATTCATTCGGTAATGAGCATCTTTTGAATGTAAACTTCACTCGCGTTCCTGGAAATCCTAATCAGTGGAATGCCAGCGTTCAGATTGACCCGGACAATGCTGACTTCACACAGACACGAGTCGGCTTGGGAACAACAGACGGCGTTGAGAATACCTTCACTGTCTCATTCGACAATAACGGAACTCTCGCCGCAGTCACTGACTCAGCAGGAAACAACTCAAATCCTGACGGAGAAATCATCCTTCAGGCTTCATATACTGTTCCGGATTCAAACCCAGACGCTGACGGAAACCCATACCGCCAGACAATGAACATCAACTTGGGTACAATCGGAAGCATGATTAACACTGTAACTCAGAGTGCTTCAGCAAGCTCAACAAAGGCTTTCTATCAGGACGGCTATACATTGGGCTACCTTGAGAACTTCAAGATTGACTCAACAGGTTCAATCACTGGTGTTTATTCAAACGGCACAAACCGCACAATCGGTCAGCTGGCAATGGCAACATTCGCCAACCAGAACGGTCTTGAAAAAGCCGGTGACAACACTTATGTAAAGAGCAACAACTCTGGCGAGGCAAAAATCAATGCGGCCGGAATCGCTGGTGGCGGTACCTTCCTTGCAGGCGCATTGGAAATGTCAAATGTTGACCTTACCGAGCAGTTCACGGATATGATCGTGACCCAGCGCGGCTTCCAGTCAAACGCAAAGACAATCCAGACGGCAGACACTCTGCTTGAAACTGTATTGAGCTTGAAACGATAACATTGATATAAAAGCAAGAATCTAACCACAGGTTTGTAAAATCTGTGGTTTATTTTTTTTATGGGCGGTCCCCGACAAGCTTGTCGGGGGCGGGCTTTGCGGGGCTACGCCTTTCGGCTCCGACCACGCTGTCGCGTGTTTTCGCTAGCGCTCACCCCTTCAATCCCTACCGCTTTACTTTCTTCTTCCAAAAAGGCGCAAAAGAGACAGGAAAAGATTGATGAAATCTAGATAAAGTGATAGGGCTGCCATAACAGAGACTTTCTGATAGTCTTCGTTTCCGTTTGAGTGCTCGCTGATTTTTACGATTTTTTGAGCATCATAAGCGGTGAGTCCTGTGAAGACTATAACGCTTACAATACCAATGAGGAAATCAAGAATGTTTGTGTTAAGATGGAAAACGACGGACATAAGCACTTCGAGAAGGGAAACTGCGATAATTCCGATTAATGCCATCATCAGATATTTTCCCACTGTGGCAAGATTTGTTTTAGTTGTTGCCCCATAAAAAGCCATTACAAAAAACATAATGCTGGTTCCTGCGAATGCGACAACGATAGATTCAATCTGATAGATGATAAAAATAGAAGAAAGGGTGATTCCGTTTATGACGGAGTAGGCAAGAAAGCCGATAATCGCCGTGCCAAGAGATATTTTTCGGATTGCAGATGAAAGCCAGAAAACCAGGACGAGTTCTGCAATGGCAAAAATCCAGAAGCCCATCATTTTGTTTCCATAAAGAAACATTCCGAATGAAGAAAGCTCGTTTCCGTTAAAGATTGAGGCCGCCGTAAAAAAAGCCGAAAGCGCGCTGATTAAAAGGGCGAGTCCCATCCAGCCATAAGTTTTTGTAATGAATTTTGATTTTTCAGATTCTGCGATAGAAATAGCACTTGCCATTAAAATCCTCCTTAAAGTAAGGTTATAATATCTTAAATTAAGGAATTAAGAAAGTGGTTGCCGGATTTTGAGGGCCTGCACTTTTTTGTCTTTTACTTGTCGCCGGAAGATTCTTTTTTTCTGTCACAGAAATATCCGCCGTCTTCAAGGTAGCGCCGGCGGGTCATAATCAGGTTTATAAGCTCGTGGTACATATTAAAGTCGATTTCAAGTGCCATCGGAAGCAGGAAATATTCGGTCTCATCGCAATATCTCTCGATGAATTTCGGGTCAGTCACAAAACCAAGGGAAATCATATTGCTGATTCGGTCTGCACATTTTAAGATTTTTGCTTTCTGGCTCCCTGTGTCGATTATTCGCTGCAAAAACTGCTTTTTATCTTCATCTTCACGGCGCGTGACCTCAAGGACAAGCTCTAAAACATCTTTTCCGTCTTCATCGGCATTGATGATTTCATTTCGGTCAAAATCTGGAATATCCTCAACTGTGTCATGGACGAGGGCTGCCTTTAAAAGCACGGAGTCGATATAGCCGTAGTCAATCAAGATGCCAAGCGTGTCAATCTGGTGACGGAACATATTTCCGCCTGCATGACGGCTTTTTCCAATCAAGCCTGTTGAAAGCTGCATATACGGAGCGAGAATAATATGCTTGAGCTGCTGCATATGCTCCTTGTCCATTTTGACAGGTTTTTCAGTCTTCATCTCATATTTACTGGCCATATTCTCCTCCGTTGAATTTTAATAATTCATATTTTATTTTAATGTCTCGATGTATGTTCCGAGCTTTTCGATTCGCCTTTTCATTTCGGTAAGCTTGTCGCGCTCTGCCTGAACTACTTCTGCAGGAGCGTGCTCTGCGAATTTACCGCCGAGCTTTGCTTCGGTTCTCTCAACATCTTTTGAGAGCTTTTCCACATCCTTGTTAAAGTGCAGCAAAAGCTGCTCCTTGTTGATGTTCTCGTCAATCAAGATGAACGCCTCAAAGCCTTTTCCGACAGCACCGATTGCTTTTGAAGGCTTGCTTTCTACGAATTCAATTCCTGCCAGCCCTGCCAAAAGCTTAATCATATCGACCTTTTCTCGGCAAACTTCAGCATCACTTCCTTTTTCGATAAGAAGAGCGACATTGATTTTGCTTGCAGGGTCAATTCCACATTCGTTGCGAAGACCTCGAATCTGTCGGATTAAATCCTGCAAAACTGCGAATCGCGCGCTGATTTTTTCGTCTGCCCGGCTTTCGCTGAATTCTGGATAAGGAGCCGTAACAAGAAGGTCTGAATATGTCTCGTTCGACATAATTTTCTGATTTCCGGCTTTCTTTCGATTCTCGATGATTTCTGCCAGCGGCAATTTTGAGTAAATCTCTTCGGTTACAAAAGGAATAAAGGGATGCAAGAGCCGCAATGACTCTTCAAGAACATTCAAAAGAACTGAGACAGCCCGGTCTTTTTCTGCTTCATCTCCATTCCAGAATGAGAGTTTCGTTGCCTCTACATACCAGTCACAGAAATTATTCCAGAAATATTCATAGACTGTAGAAGCGGCATCGTTGTAGCGGTATGAGTCCAGAGCTTCCCGTGCATTTTTTGAGGCCTTGTTAAGCTCAGTGAAAATCCACTTGTCAAGCTCGTTCAAATCTGAGTCTTTTACAGGAACTAAATTTCGTCCTTCAAGATTTCCCAGAATATATCGGCTTGCGTTCCAGACCTTGTTGCAGAAACGGCTTCCCATTTTGAATGAGTCGTTGTCAACGAGAACATCCTGACCTTGTGCCGCCAAATATGAGAGAGTGAATTTAAGGGCATCGCTTCCGTATTGCTCGATGATGTCGAGAGGGTCAAGGCCGTTTCCCAGAGACTTACTCATTTTTCGTCCCTGCTTGTCGCGGACGAGACCGTGAATGTAAATGTCGTGGAAGGGAGCCTTGCCTGTGAATTCAAGGCCTGCCATAATCATGCGGCTTACCCAGAAGAAGATGATGTCGTAAGCGGTTACGAGAGCCGTCGTCGGGTAGAATTTCTGCAGGTCAGCGGTGTTTTCCGGCCAGCCAAGGGTCGAGAAAGGCCATAGCCAGCTTGAAAACCAGGTGTCAAGGACATCTTCGTCCTGCTTTACGTTCGAGCTGCCGCATTTCGGGCATTTTGTAATGTCTTCTCGGCTTACGATTGTCTCGCCGCACTCACAGTACCAGGCAGGGATTCTGTGTCCCCACCAAATCTGACGGCTCACGCACCAGTCACGGATATTTTCCATCCAGTGGGTGTATGTGTTTTCCCATTTTCGAGGGAAGAATACTATTTCTTCGTCCCGCCATGCTTTAAGAGCCTTTTCGGCAAGGGGCTTCATTTTTACGAACCACTGATAGCTTAAATATGGCTCAACGACTGTCTTACAGCGGTAGCAGTGACCGACTGAGTGGGTCATTTTTTCTTCGCATTTGAAAAGACCCGCTTCGGTTAAATCTTCGATTACGAGTTTTCTGGCCTGCTCGCATTTTAAGCCACGGTATTTTTCTGGAACATTTTCGTTCAAAGTTCCGTCTGGATTCAAAAGATTTACGACAGGAAGATTGTGCCGTTTTCCGACCTCCCAGTCATTGGGATCGTGTGCCGGCGTGATTTTTACCATACCGGTTCCGAATTCTTTGTCTAC
>CALGGS010000134.1 GCA_937915735.1 uncultured Treponema sp. | reverse complement strand
TGAAATTTTTGGGATGCCCGATTATGGGAGACCCGATTTACGGAAATTTTTTAAAAGGCTCTCCTTTTCAGAGTGCAAGTCTTATGCTCCACGCCTATCTTTTAAAAATCCGAATCCCTGGAAAAAAAGAAAAAATGATTTTTAAGGCATGTGTCCCCCTGAGATTCAAAAAGGTCTTAAGGACTCTTCACCAAAAATATGGAAAATAGGCATGCAGATTTTACATTCCCCGACAAAAAACTCTCCTTTTCTCGTTGTTTTTAAGCCCGCTCATTTGCCGTCTGCGCCTCTTTTTGAAGGTGATGAAAGCGTGCTTACTGAGTGCCAGCGGCTTTTTCCTGAAATTTTAACTGTGCACGGAAAAAAGGAAGTTGAGCACGGACTTATCCACAGAATTGACAACGAGACAAGCGGGCTTGTCCTGATTGCGACGAGCCAGGAAAGCTATGATAATTTGATTCTCTCCCAGCAAAAAGGAAAATTCGAAAAATGGTACAGGGCAGAAATTGATAAAATTCCAGACTGTGCAGAAAAACTCGGTGGCTTTCCAGAATTACCGGATTTTCACGAAGGGAAGAATCTTACCCTAGAGTCTTTTTTCAGACCTTTTGGCGAAAAGGGGCGGGCAGTGCGGCCTGTGACGGCTCAGGCAGGGCGGGCGGCTCTAAAAAAATGTGGAAGAACTGCTTACAAAACTGAAATTTCTTTTGAAGGTGATAATATTGCCCTTTGCCACATTACGGCCGGCTTTCGCCACCAGGTTCGCTGCCATTTAGCCTGGTGTGGCTTTCCCGTAAAAGGCGACAAGCTTTATAATCCTCTCTGTCATTTCGACTGTGACGGATCAAAAATGCGCTTTACGGCGTGTCGAATAGCTTTTCCTCATCCTCTTTCTGGGGAAGTTCTTTCATTTGAGCTTGACCACTCTTGATTTCAAGCGTCTCGAAAGTGTAAAGGCAAAATGCCCTGATTCTTCTGTAAAATGCCCTGTCAACTGCCTTATCGATGAAAGGAAGCTTTATGATGTCAACTCCGCCTAACGCGTAAATTATCCAGTTGTCGCCGTAACGAAAAACCGAAATCACGGCAATCATTTTTTGCTTTCCTATTGCGCTGAAAAAGCTTTTGTACCTGACCCGGCTTGTGTTTTTCATTTGGTAGAAAAAATAAGTCCCGCGTTTTTCGGCTTCGATTCTGGCCGTAAAATAATCCAGCGGCTTCATAAGGAATTTTTCAAAAATCACTTCCTTTCCGTTAAATTCTGATATTGCCTGAATTTTTGCATCTGCGTAAAGATAGCGGATGTCTCCGTCCTCATCTATATAAAACGGAACCTTAGTATAGCTTTCTTCGTTTTTAAGCATTTCAGAGACAATTTCCGTGAGGTTTTCAAAGCCTTCGTATGGCAGAATTTTTATGACTTCGGCCAGATGATTCGGGGCAACCTCATTTACGGCGGAAAAAAGCTGTTTTGTCTCAGGAATCGCTTTTATGCGGGAATATTTTACTTTTCCGATGCTGTTCGTAACGACTTCCCCATTCCTAAGGGCAATAATCTCAGAACCGGTCAGCTTTTCGTTAAAAAGATAGTCAATTTCACCGTCCATAATCTGAATTTTACTCTGAGTGAAAAAAGGAAAAACTGAAAACAAAAATATCAAGAAAATGGATAACGCCGCTTTCATCCTATCGTTTTTTCTTTGTTATTCTGACGCTGACTCCAAGCTGTGTGAGCGAATTTTTTATTGCGAATTCAAGCTCCGTGCGCTGAGGGTTCATGGGAAGGACAAAATGCCTGCACTGATTCCAAGTCTTCGTGTAAAGCTCGCCCGCCGCGGTTTTTGTCGTGACTTCTTTTTTCCAGTCCGTCAGTGAGGAGATAAAATCGTAGACAAGATAAGTGAGCCTTTTTCCGAGACGAGAGTCAGGCTCTGACTTTACGAGGGAATCAAGCTCTTTTAGGTGCAGCATATATCGCTTTTCATAGGCCTTGTCCGCGTACATAAGGGCACAGGCAGCTGGCTGAAGGTACATAAACAGGTCTTCTTCCATTGCCTCCCTTATGATGTCGTATGAATGACCGGAATTTATGATTTTTAAAAGCTCTTCTGTAAGCCGAGACGGTGAAATCGGAGAGAGAAGGTGTGCTGATTTTCTGATTTTTGATTTTAATGAATGAGGAAGCTTACAGCCTGTGGTCGCACTGTATTTTACGGCGCGAAGCATGCGAACGGGGTCTTCCACGAAAATTCGGTCGAGCGGAATTACAGGGTGAATAACTTTCTTTTTGATATCCTCAACTCCGCCAACATAGTCGATTACTTGCTCCTTTAGCGGATCGTAGTAGAGCGCATTCAGGGTGAAATCTCGTCTCTGAACATCCTCGTCCATAGTTCCGAAGGAATTTCCAACTGAACCGTCAACAATCGAGCGGAATGTGGAAACCTCAAAAATCTTCTGGCCGAAAAAAACATGAACCAAACGGAAGCGTTTTCCGATTATGCGGGAATTTCTGAAAAGTTTTTTAATTTTAGAAGGAGTTGCTTCTGTTACGATGTCAAAATCCTTAGGGGTTTTTCCGACTATTAAGTCCCTGACCGCTCCGCCGACAATGTAAGCGTCGTAGCCACATTCACGAAGATGGCGGATAATAAAAAGGGCGTCCCCGTCAAGGTCTTTTAAATCGATTTTATGTTCTTCTTTTGTATAAATCAAAGCCTTTTTGACAGGCTTTCCCCGACTGTCTGATGAATAACGAATTAGCACAATGCAGATATAATACTCAAAATGCAAAAAATCATCAACTCTTTCAATTTTTTTTAATCTGTGATAATCTGATTTTATCTGTGGTAAAACTTAGGAGCAGCTTTATGAAAAAAATTATCAGCGGAAAAGTCCGCGAGGTTTATGATTTGGAAGACGGCCGTATGGTCATCGTCACTACTGACAGAATTTCAGCCTTTGATGTTATTTTGCCAACTATGATTACTGACAAGGGCAAGGTTTTAAATGCCCTTTCAAATTTCTGGTTCGACTTGACAAGCGACATCACAAAAAATCACATGATTTCTTCGGACTTAAAAGATATGCCGCCTGAATTTCAGAAAAGCGAATATGAAGGACGCACTATTCTGGTAAAAAAACTCAAGATGATTCCTTACGAGGTTATTGTCCGTGGATATATGTTCGGCTCAATGTACGAGGCTTACAAAAAAGGCGAGCCATTCCTTGGCCATTCCTTCACAAAAAAATACGAGCAGGCCGAAAAACTCGACGAGCCAATCGTAACCCCTTCTACAAAGGCGAGCGAAGGTCATGATATCAATGTCACCATCGACTATATGAAGGAGGACCTTGACAAACTTTATCCAGGAAAAGATTTGGGAAGCAAAATCGAAAAGACAGCCCTTGCGATTTACAAAAAATGCTACGAACACGCCGCAAAGAACGGAATTATCATCGCTGACACGAAATTTGAATTTGGTCTCGACGAGAACGGGGATTTGGTCTTGGGCGACGAGGTCTTAACTCCTGACTCAAGCCGATTCTGGAACGCCGCAGAGTACAAGGTTGGAACAAGCCCTGCAAGCTACGACAAGCAGTTTATCCGTGACTGGCTTAAGGCAAACAACTTGGCTGGCGATCCCGGCATTAAGGAAGTTCCGGCTGATGTCGTTAAAAAAACGAGCGAGCTTTATCACGAGTGCGTTAAAAAAATCACAGGAAAGGATTTATAATCTAAGAATTATGATTTGCGATTTATGTGGCGAAAACGAGGCTGTTCTTTTCATTGAGCAGACGAACGAAAATACAAAGCGAAAGCTGAACCTCTGCTTTGAGTGTGCCCGTATCAACGGAGTTTCTCCTGATTCCAAAACAATCGGGCGCTCTCTGGCTCTTCTTTTTGACTCGATTTTAGGACGCAACAAGGCTCAGAAAGCAAAAGACGACAGGGTTTGTCCTGTCTGCGGTATTTCTGTTTCTGAAATCAAAATGACCAGAAGGGCAGGCTGTCCTGAGTGTTACTCAATCTTTAAAAACGAGGTGACAGAGGTTTTCAAAAAAATAGGTGTCGTTCCGCCATATAAAGGCACTCTTCCCAAAAGACTCAAGCATTTCCGCTCTGTCCTTACTGACAGAATAGTGATTCAGGCTAAGCTTGAGGAGTCCTTAAAACGGGAGGATTACGAAAAGGCCGCCGTTTACCGGGACTATCTTAAAGCCCTTGAAAAATCTCCTGTTAGCGGTGGTGAAGATGCCTGAAGCTAATATTTCAAACGACGCATGGTACGCCGGTAACGGACCCGAAAACGATGTCGTTCTGTCAACCCGCATTCGGCTGGCCAGAAATCTTGCGAATTTCCCCTTTCCCTCAAAATTTAAGGACGATGACGCATTCCGCGTACAGACCCTTGTTTTTGACTCATTTTCTCACTCTTCTGAGCCTGATAAATATCAGGGGGTCATTTCAAGCGAGCTGGATGCCCTTGGTTCTGAAATTTTGGAAGAGCGGGGCGTTCTTGACTCCGCCTTTTCAAAAGAAAGTGGAAGCGGAATTATCGTTAGGACTGACGGAAAAATCTCTTGCGAGGTGAATACCCGTGACCATGTCCGGCTTTCATCCTTTGTTCCAGGGCTTGATGGAAACGAGGCATTTAATCTTGTCGCCAAGGTTGATGATGAGCTTCAGAACACTTTGCAGTTTGCGGCTGACTATGAAATTGGCTATTTAACCTCAAATATTGACGACAGTGGCAGCGGAATGAAGGTTTCATGCAGGGTTCATCTTCCGTCTCTTTCTTTTTCCGGTAAGCTTTTAGACTTGTTCGCCTCGCTTAATTCAAAGGAGCTTGTCGTTAGCGATTGCTTTGGTGCCGGAAATCTTCCCTCTTCATCCCTGGGATTTTATTATCAGGTTTCAACGAAACTTGCCGGAAACGGAACCGAGCTTTCACAGATTGCTTCTATTGTTTCTGCCGTAAAATTCCTGGCTGAAAGCGAGCGAAAGGAGCGGGATATTATACTGAGAAACAGGCAGACAGAGGTTCGCAATAAAATCTATCAGGCTTACGCAAAAGTAAAATTCTCATCTCTTTTAGATTTGAGAGAATCTATAGAAATTATTTCAGATATAAAATGGGGCAAAAATTTAGGATTTTTTTCCGGAATAAAGGATAGTGAGCTATGCGCCCTTCTTTACAGGATTCAAAACGGACACCTTCAGTTTGTTTTAAAGAGTAAGAAGTTCAATTTTCCAAAGGATATAAGCGAAAATAAAGTTCTCAAAACAAATTATCTTCGCTGCCTGACCTTGCAAGAGGCTTTTGAAAATATAAAAATGAAT
>CALGGS010000133.1 GCA_937915735.1 uncultured Treponema sp. | reverse complement strand
CGGCATAGCTTTTGCGAATCTGCTCCATGCAGTCTTCGTAAGCCTTTTTTGCCTCAGGAGATTTTGCGGCGGTGGGCGGAAGATAATAGTCGAATTTCTCGCAATTTACATAGCGGGTGCTTTCCTGAAGGCGTGTGGGACCGCCTCCGATATGGGTGTAATACTCGCGGATTGCCCGGGCAGAGTAGCCTGAGATGCACAATTCTATGTCAACATATTCAAGTACGCGGCCGTGACCGCTTGTGATGCAGTCCTTGGCCCGTTTTATGTTCTTTTCAGCCGAATCAATTGGGCTGTTCCAGCAGACACCGGCCATCTTGCCGATTTTCTGCAGGGGATATTTGTCAGTTGTGTCGAAGATTTGAATCATGAATCTTATCCTTTTTTTTGACGCGGATTAACGCAGATTTTATTTTTTGTCAGTTGAAAATCGTCTGTTAAATATGAAAGATTTTCATGTATGAAATATTTATCTGTGTTTATCTGCGTGCATCTGCGTCTAATTTTTATTTCTTCGCCTCGGGGAGCGTTACTATTCCGCCTGCGGCTGTTAAAGGCACATATTCTGGAACCTGGCGGCCGTCCCATTTTTTTGCTTTTTCAAGCTCGATTTCAAGCTCTTTCAGTTTGATTTCGACCTGATAGTTTTGGGCGACCTTTGCGTTATAGTAGGCGAGGGCGTCTGCTTCGACTTGCTTTGCTTCGGCAGCTTTCTGAGCCTTGATTAGCTCTGCTTCTGCCATTTGCTCGGCTGCTTTTTTCTGGGCCTCTGCCTCGGCGACCTGTTTTTGGGCGTTGGTCTCAGCCAGCTTCAAATCCTGTTCAGCCTGACGAACCTGCTGGGTGCGGTTCATTGTTTCTTTGATGTTTTTGTCAAAATCGTCGCTCCAGTCCCAGTTTGAAATTGTGAGCTGAGTGACTTCGATTGGGTATTCGGCAAGCTTTTCTTTGAGGGCCGCATTGACATCGCTGGTGATTTTGTCCTGATTTTCCACAAGCTCGTAAATCGAGTATTTTCCGACAGATTCCTTTACGCTGGCAACAAGGCTTCTGGTAATCGCATTTTCAAGAATTGATTCGCTGTATTTTTTGACGGCGTCCATAATTTTAGCTCCGTCGTAGCGGTAGAAGACAGTGACCTGAGAGCCGACAGTCTGCATATCCTTTGTGATTGCCCCGTCCTTTCCCACAGAGAAATTGACATTCATTCCTTTAGGAACGATAGAATATTTTTTGATTACGCTTACGAATGGCGGATGAAAGTGCATTCCTGGTTCAAGGACATCGCCAGTGACTTCACCGAGCATAACCTGAACGCCACGCTCATTTGGAGCGACTACTGAAAATGACTCAAAAATAGCAAGGGCTATAACTGCAATAACTAAAATGGAAATGATGGATTTTGTTGCGATTTTTTTCATAAAAAAACTCCGAAAATTTGATGATATAAATATAGTGAAAAATACAAAAACTGAAAAATATTTTCTTGAAAAACGGGGCTTTTTTTTGAGCTTAGCCCCATTTTAAATTACGCGTTATTATTTCGTGTAGGCTTCCCAGGTTGTTTTTACGAGCGTTTCGACATCGCTATATTTTGGTTCCCAGCCCAAAAGTTCCTTTGCCAAATCGTATTTTGCGTACAGACTTGCAGGATCTCCGGGGCGTCTTGGTGCTTCCTCTGCAGGAATCTGCTTTCCTGTGATTTTGCGGGCCGCATCAAGCAATTCCTTTACTGTCGTTCCCTTGTTCGTTCCTAAGTTGAGCTTTAAGGATTTTTGATTTTTTGCGATATAATCAAGGGCCATAACATGGGCGCGAGCCAAGTCTGTGACATGAATGTAGTCCCGGATGCAAGTTCCGTCTCGCGTGTCGTAGTCAGTTCCGAAGATTTTAAGCTGCCGCTGTCCAAGGGCTGCTTCCATTACCCGTGGAAGAAGGTTTTCGGGTTTTTGCTCTAAGCCCTTTATAACTCCGTCAACATCGTATCCGGCTGCGTTAAAATAGCGGAGAGCCGCAAATTTAAGGCCGCGAAGTTTATCGTACCATTCCATAAAACGCTCTATTTCAAGCTTTGTAAATCCGTAGTAGTTGATTGGATTTTGCGGATGATTTTCGTCAAGAGGAAGATACTTTGGTTCTCCGAAGGTTGCCGCGCTTGAAGAAAAAATCATAATCTTGCAGTTGTGCTTTACGGCGACATTCATAATGTTGAGCGTTCCCGTGATGTTGTTGATTGAGTATTTTTCTGGCTCTACCATTGATTCGCCTGCCGCCTTAAAAGCAGCAAGGTGAATGAAGGCATCAAAGCCCTTCTCGAAGGCTTTTTCCAAATCCCTCTCAATCAAAATATTTCCGTAAATAAATTCGTTTTCGCTAAAAAGATTTTCCCTCAAACCGCTTGAAAGGTTGTCAAAAACCGTAACGGTGTGTCCGTTTTTCATTAATTCCTTTACGACATGAGAGCCGATATAGCCCGCTCCACCAATTACCAAAACTTTCATATTTAATTTCCTCCAATGATTATTTTATCACATCAAATCAAAATATAAAATACTCTTTTGGGCGGGGATGTCATTGTGGGTTCTCCATTTGCAGCATCGTTTTTATTTTTTCGCTCATCTTTGGAATTATCTGTTTGCGCAAAAAATAAACCCAGTCTTCATCGCCGGAAGAAAGCGCGGTTTTGAGATACGGAACGATTTCTTCATCATCGAAAATCAGCTTTTTCTGCGCGACTGCCGCAACAGGCCAGTTCATATCCTGGAAGCACTCCAAAAGCCCTGCGTACAGCTCTGGGTTTTCTCGGATTTCACGTTCCGCAATGTTTTCGATTGCTTCAACATCGAATTTGTCGCGGCACAAAATAAAATCGTTTTCACCGATGAGAGCGTATTCTTTCAGCGGTTCGTCTGCGCGCAAAAGCGGTCGGTTGATTTTTATTGCGTTTTTGATGAGCGCAAAAAGCGAGCTTTTGTCGCTGTCTTTTATTCCGCCTCGGACGATTTTTTCAAGCAGTTCTGTATTTTTCCTGCAAAGCGGATTTGACTCCCCCTGAATGCAATAACAGCCGTACCCGTCAAGCGAAATCCTCAAGAGGTATGCAAGCGCGTCTTTTATTTCAAAATCGACAAACACACTGCCGTCGAGCAGGCTGAAACAATAATCGCACGGGCGTGATTCCGGCATTTTATAGAGAACGACATCGTGTTTCACTTTTTTGCTCCCGATGTTCCGAATTCCCGCAATTTTCGTGCAGCTTTGTGCGTAATAAGGCGATTTCCGTCCAGATACTCACCGATATGCTCTAAGCCGAATGTTTCGATTTGTACCGGCGTTTGTGTGCCGTCAAGAAAAAGCGCCCCGTCGTATCGCTCGTAAAAGTCCGCGATGGTGTAATCGCCGCGGAACGTGTTGAACCGAAACGGCTCTTTTTCGCGAATCAGCGAAAGCTCAATGTATTGCTCATAGCTTTTGTGGCTTTTCTTTATCCCGATTTTTGCGCCCGCAATCGAGCTGGGAGAAAACGTCTCGCGGGACGTTTTTATGCCGTCTTGTGTCAGATACGCTGAATCGAACGCCGCCGCGGAGAACGTAAAAAAGATGAGCGCACAAAGGGCGAAAATCGAACTATTTGCGGCGATGGGAAGTTTTTTGAAGAAAAGCGATTTCAGCACAAAAAGCCGCAGTGAAACGAAATACAAAATCACTGCAGGCAGTATCAAATAGCCATCCGCGTAATAATATCCAAGGATTTCCGAGTGTCGTGCCAAGAAATCATAATGCAGATAATCCATAAGCGTTGCATACGCAATCACCACCGCAAAAGTAGCGACGATTCCACCCACACGCTTCGTCTTTTGCTCTTCGCTTTCCATTTTTCGCACCTCCGTTTGCGCCCATAACAAGCGCAAGGTAAGTTTCGATGTTCGCCTTTTCACTCATAAGCGAAGCGAGCGACAGCCCCTGCTCGATGAGCGTCTTGTTGCCTTTCGCATTCGCGCACGACGACAGCACGACCGCCGCCTGCAATACCGTCTTTTGAATTTAAATATCATTTTTAAATCCGGCAGCCTTTACAAAAAATATGTTTTCATAAGCCCCTTGCCTTTTACTTCAATGTCAATGGAATTTCCATAAGCGAATTTTTCTTTTGTCTGCTCATAAGTTTCTTCGCTCACATGGATTTTCATCGGTTCGCCAGTGCTTTCCATGCGGCTTGCAACATTTACTGTGTCGCCCCAAATATCGTAAATGAATTTTGTCTTGCCAATTACTCCAGCAACAAGATTTCCGGTATTTATTCCCAGCCGTATCTGGATTTTTACAGCAGAATCCTTATTAAATGAATTTATATCATCTAAAAGCCCCCGTGCAAAATCAATCATTTTTACAGCCCCGCCGTTGTCATAATCTTTTGTAAGTCCAGCGGCTGCCATGTATGCATCCCCAATCGTTTTGATTTTTTCAATTCCTTCGCATCTGGCCCTTTCGTCAAAAAGCGAAACCATTTTATTGAGCATGTTTACAACTTCATCAGCCGTCATATCTCCGCTGATTTTTGTAAATCCGACTATATCAGTAAAAAGAACCGTAACATTCGGAAAATCCTGGGCAATCGTTTTTCCCGGATGCT
Source organism: uncultured Treponema sp. (assembly GCA_937915735.1). GTDB lineage: Bacteria > Spirochaetota > Spirochaetia > Treponematales > Treponemataceae > Treponema_D. The sequence goes on along the minus strand of CALGGS010000133.1, from coordinate 9,471 downwards.
CTGTAAGCTCGACAGAAACTTCTTTTGGCAAAATATTTAAAAGCAGATTTTCTGACTTTTCTTTTTCCAACTTCAGCTCATAAGTCCGCTCTTCAACTTTTTTTTCAAGTTCCTCGTTATATTTCTGCATTATCTGAATGCGCTCTTCCTGCATCTTGTTTATGTCAATAATATTTTGAACTGTATTTTCTGTCATTTGCAAAAAGGAGGCATACAAATTTTCAACTTCATCGCCAGTGCGGATGTCGAGCTTCTTTATTGCAGAAACACAGGCATTCATGCCGTCAACATTTCCGTTTTTTCCCATAAAATCAATTGCATGGCGTGAAATACCGTTTATCGGATTAACAAGAAGTTTTGTCGAAATCCAAAGTCCCAGTCCCACAACCAAAATGACCGCAACAAGCGAAAGAATGATTGTCCTAAAAAGAAATTTCAGTCTGTATGTTCGAAGAAGCACCATGGAAATATCAACGCCAACATAGCAGACGCATTTTCCGTTTGAGTCAAAAATCGGATGATAGTGCGTCAAAAGCCATCCGTAAGAATCATTTGACTCAAGCGCCGGAATTTGTTTTCCCTCAAGCAAATCAGGAACATAAGGCAAAAAAGTCGGATCAAATTCAATCAGCGCATCAACGGCATAATCACCGCTTTTTTCATCAGTGTCAAAAATTACATGGCAGCCGTCTTCCCGAATTTGGTACACATAAAGATATTCAATATCCGGAACATTCTTTTGAAGATTATTTAACCGGCTTAAAGTTTCCTCGTATCCTGATGCAGTCCGTCCTTCTGCTTTATAACGCTCAACAGAATCAGCGTCAATTATCTTTTCGGCAATAAGTGCAACCCCTTTTGCAATATCCAGATGGCTTTCCCGCGTGTGCCGGGTAAAAAGACTTAGGGCAACAAATGAAATTGCCATTGTAAGAATGAGTGTAGCCAGAATAATGAGGACGGAAATCCTTATCCGCATGGAATGAAATCCGCGGATTTTTATTGATTCTTCCATAAAAGAATTTGCTCCTTACAAATGATATTTTTTCGAAGTTCTTTGAAATTATATCACAGTATCAGGGATTTTTCATTTTTTTCGATGCCGATGCCATAAATGAACTTATTAGTCATTCCCTTCGTGTCTCTTTTCTACCCTCTGTTAAAAATCTGAAAATTATGCTATTCTCTTTTTCCAGATAATTATGCTGCTTCGTATAATTAGTGTTAATTTATGGTTAAACTTTGAGGCAATTTATGAAGGTTCTTGGTATTGAATCTAGTTGTGATGAGACGGCGTGTGCCATTGTCGAAGACGGAAAAAAAATCATTTCAAATGTTGTGGCTACTCAAATTCCTTTTCACCAGGTTTATAAGGGCGTTGTTCCTGAAATTGCGAGCAGAAAGCATGCCGAGTGGATTTTGCCTGTTGTAAGGCAAGCCCTTACCGAAGCAAATATGAGTCTTGATGATGTTGACGCAATCGCCGCTACGAACCGCCCCGGCTTAATGGGGAGTCTTTTAGTTGGCTTGACATTCGGAAAAACTCTTGCCTGGAGCGTGAACAAGCCTTTTATTGCTATTAACCACATGCTCGGCCATATGTACGCAGCTCATCTTGAAAACGATATTTCTTATCCTTATCTTGGACTTTTGGTTTCAGGCGGACACTCAATCATCGCAAAGGTGAACGGATTTGATGATTTGGAAGTCCTCGGAACCACGATAGACGACAGTGTGGGCGAGGCTTTTGACAAGGTTGCCAAATTTTATGGACTCGGCTACCCTGGTGGCGTTATTATTGATAAGCTTGCCCAAAAAGGGGATGCGGCTTCTTTTAATTTCCCTGTCGCTAAGCTGGATAAACGGGATTCAAACCGATACGATGTCTCTTTTTCCGGCCTGAAAACAGCCGTAATTCATCAGGCGGATATGTTCTTAAAGCCAGGCTATGAAAAAACTCCGGAAAACATTTGTGCCGCATTCCAGGAAACGGCCTGCAAGACTTTGACGAGCCGGCTTTTCAGGGCAATCGAGGACACTGGCTTAAAAACAGTTGTCGCTGGTGGCGGAGTTGCCGCAAACAGCCGGCTTCGTGCCTTGCTTGCCCAGCGAACTGACATAAAATGTATTTTTCCTCCGTTAAAGCTTTGCGGTGACAATGGGGCGATGATTGCCGGCGTGGCGTATCACTTTTTAAAGCGGGGGGACAGAAGCGGCCTTGACACAACGGCGTGCGCCCGTATTCCGCAATTTAAGCGAGGACTTGCGAATCTTGAAGCATTTGGCCGACGGTAAAATAAAAATCCTTGATTTCCTTGTAATTTTCCTGATGCTTTCGCTGGGAATTTTTTTGACCGTAAAGAATCTTTTTACGCCAAAAGAGCGGGTTTATGTGAAAGCGTGCGGTGAAAACTATGAATTTTCTGCAAATGTCGACTCCATTCATAAAATCGCAGGGGAGCTTGGAGAGACCGTTTTTGAGATAAAAAACGGAAAAATCAGAATAATAGATTCTCCTTGCCCCAACAAAATTTGCGTTCACCAAGGCTGGGATTCTCCTCTCGTCTGTCTCCCGAACAATGTAATTATCTATCTTGGAAAAACTTCTGAGGATTTTGATGCCCTTTCAAACTAAAAATCGTCTTGCTTTTTTAACTTCTCTTGCCCTTCTTTTTTCATATATCGAGATGATTTTGCCCAAACCTCTGCCTTTCCTTCGCTTTGGTTTTGGAAATATAGCTCTTCTTCTGTCTTTCGACTTGCCTTTCACCCAGTTTTGCCTGCTGGTTTTCTTTAAATCCCTTGCATCTTCCCTGGTTTCCGGGACTCTTTTTTCGCCTTTTTTTCTGATTTCACTTTTTCAGAGCTTTTTAAGCGCCCTTTTAATGTTTTTGATTGCTTTTCTTGAGGGAAAAAGCGGCAAAAAGCTTTTTTCAATTTTTGGAATTTCTGTTTTTGGCTCGGCCGTAAGTGCTTTCGCTCAGATTTTTTGCTGTTCTCTATATCTCGGAAAAGGCGTTCTGTCGCTTCTGGGGGTCATGCTAATCTTTAATACTGCCAGCGGAATCATAACCGCTTTTTTTGCCACAAAAATCAAAACTTCTATGAAAACTGACCTTTTATCACAAGCTCCGGTAAATATTATGCCTCTTGAAAATGAAGGCTCTTTCCTGCCGAAGTCCGGGGGCTTTCCCCTTCAGTTTTTTATTGCCCTTGTTATTCTCTGCCTTAGTGCAAGCGCTTTTTTTATCAAAAATATCTGCATTTTGGTTTTAATGCTGCTTTTAAGCTTTACAGGGCAGACACTTTGCAAACGAAAGATTTTAATTTTGCCCCATATCTTTATGTGGATTTTTATTTTGATTTCTTCAGTTTTTGAGCCTATGGGCAGGGTGATTTTTAAAATCTGGAGACTCTCCATTACCAGTGAAGCCTTGCTTTCAGGACTTCAAAAATCACTCAGGCTTTCGATTGCCGCTTCTTTAAGCCAGTGTGCCTTTATCCTTAAGCCGACAGAAAATTCGCTTCTTTTTTTGATATTACAGTGTTACAAAACGATGAGCGATAAATTCCGTTCTTCAAAAGGAAATATTTTTCAGCGTATAGAAAGTGCAATCAGCTAGTAAACTACTTCAAAACTTAATCCATATCCGAGCCGTTTTTCGTTTGATTTGGGGTTCGGACGGTAGATGACTGAATAGCCCAGACGGAACTGAAGTTCGCCTGTCGCCATGTAGCCTGTGTTTGGAGTCAGATAAAAATCTGCTGAAAGCGAAATTGCATCTGAATAGTTATCTTTTTCGATGTTTTTTAAGATTTCATCGGTTCTTTTTATGTCCCAAAATTTGTCGTGCATGTAGGTGAACTTTCCTGTGTAGCTGGCAGAAAGCAAAAATCTCTGAGCAAAAATAGAAATAGCCGGAATTCCCTTGTGAATTTCACAGTCAAAAAGAATCGCCCTTACAGTTCCCTGAGCGACATAGCTTCTTGAAGGGAAAAGTGTCGCCGTAAAAATAAAAGGAACGAAAATCGGGAATCGGAGAGAGGCTTGAGTTCCTGCGTTTATGTATTTATCTGCCTCAAAAAGATTTTCTGTGTCACGGTAAGAAGAAAGGACGAAGGGGTGAAGGGAAAAACCTGCGTATTTGTAGACACCCGGAGAAATTTTATGTATGTTCGTAAATTTCAGATAGGCGAGAGCGTCCGCGCTTTTTGCGTTTGACTCGTCACGGTTTTCTTCAAGCTCGTCATCGATAATTTGTCTTCCATACAAAAATTGTCCTTGAAAGCCAAGGGAGAGTGTGCTTATGCGGCCGCTCCAAAGTACTTTTGCAAGACTCAGCGTGTCCGCTGTCTGCATAAATCCGTCCTTGTCGAAAATTGCGCTTCCGCTCAGTGAATATGAAAGGCTGTCATTACCGCCGGAAATAGAAAGCTGAGCCCCGCTGTTCTTGTAGCTTGAGTCAAAGCCGGCAGTAAAAAGAATCTGCTTGTCCCCCCAGGGATTCGTTGAGATAAAAGTCAAGCCAAGAATTGCCGTAGTATCCTGCTCAAAATCATGATTATAAATCGGAACTAAACCCAAAAATGGGAGGAAAATTCCTTTTTTGTAGTATCGGAATGATGAATAAGGAATTTCCTTGTAGTCTGTGCCCCTTTTCTCGACTCGCTCCTGCTCGCTTGAAACGGCGGTGGTGGCGTCTGACAAAGCAAAGTCGCTTATTTTTATCTGAATGCTGTAGAGAGGATTCCTGTCGTATTCTGCGGCGATGACAAAAAATGTGAAAGTGTCGTCTTTCACTGGTTTTTCACAAACGGCGTCGATAAAGCCTGCAAAAGCGTTTTCTTTCTGAAGAAAAAAGTTTCCTTTCATTGTCGCCCTGTCAATTTTTAAAATTCCCGCTCGTGAAAGCATTTTTCCGCCTTCGCCGAGAGTCGCCCAAACAAAAGACAGAAAAATCTCCTTTTCGTCACAGGAGACAAGGTGAAGATTGTGAAGGATGGATTTTTCGCTCATACCGCCCGAAATCTCATAATCGCTCATCTGGGGTACTTTGCAGTCATCTGCGCCTAAAATGGCGGAAAGTCTGATTTTCCATTCAAGTCCGTCTTTTATGATGCATGCATTTAAATTTTCACTGATTGGAATAGGGCTGTAGGGAATTTCACTGTCTTTTTGAAGTATAATTCCCCTCGCACTTGCCTTAGAACCTTCAATTTGCACAAAACCAAGACTGTCTTGGCCGTCTTTTTTCATAAAAAATGCGTCCCGTTGCTCGTTAACGCCGTTTTCTTTGTATCTGCCTCTTTTCAGCTCATATTCAGCCGTGACACATTTGTAAGTTTTTTTGTCGATTGTTCGGCTTAATGCTATTTTCTGACCGTCCAGGGAAAAACTTATCCTTGTAATTCCGCTTATGGCGAGAAGCTTTTTATTCTTTTTGAGCTTAAATTGTCCGTCAGCACTCTTTTCTAAGGTTATTAGCCTTAAACTTTGTGAAGGAGAGTCAAAATAAGCGATTTTAACTTCGTTTTCTGAAAAATGAGCGTCAAATGCCGTGATTCTTGATTTTTTATTGGAAAGAAGAGCCGCATTTTTTTCTGCGTGGTCTATTTCAAGAGTTTTTTCAAATTCTCGCCACTCCTCCGTGATTGAGTGATTGTCATAAGCCTTTTCAAAAACGCTGGCTATGAATCGGAAGGTGAGTCTTTTGTTTGCCTCCTTCCAAAAATCTGCGTACTTGCTCATCCCGTATTTTTCTTGTAAGTATGAGGCGAACATACTTCCGAAAATGTAGGCGTCCGTGCCGCCAGGATATGTGTCACGCGCTCCAGTCACATCCCGCCATGAAGGAAATTTCCCTTCGATTTTGGCCTGATTTGCAAGCTGGGTGGAAAAAGGGTCATTTAAGCGGCCGCCTCGCCCCTTGCTTTCAAAGGAAACTGTCGCTCCCTCTGCCCAAAAGGTCGTCACTGTAAGCCATGCCGGATTCATCATATCTGAAAAAAAGGAGAGTTTTCTTAAGGCTTTTCCCTTCATATTGTAGGTGACTGCGTGTGTCAGCTCGTGGTAAAAAACCGATTGAATCGTGTCCTCGTACATATCAAGGCTTTCTTCTGGCAGCGTGTCGTACAAAACAATTCTGTTGTAGGGAACTGCCGCATAATAAGCGTTAAGAAGTTCAACAGACCTCGTTATCGTGACAGGAAATCTCTGGTAAGCGTCCGTCTCAAGCTTTTTTGTAATTTCAAGATAGTAATCATCACAGACGGAAGCGATTTTGTTTGCTGTCTCGCGGCTTTCTTCTGCAAAAATAATGTCAAAATATTCAGTTCTGATAACATGAAGGGGGGAAGAAGAGCCGGACATAACTCCGTCTGATGAAAATGCGTTTGAAAAAGTAAAAAAAATAAGAAGAGAAAAAAGAAATCGTTTGAAAATCATATCCTTATTTTACTGTTTAAAGATATGATTTTCAATTTTATGAAGGCCCTAGAATATTGCGTTTAGAATTGCAATCAGAATACAAGCGCCGACAACATCAAGGACGAACTGCAAAACCGTGTTTTTGACCTTGAGTGCAGAGCCGATGAAACCGCCGATAAATGAGCCGACAATACCGACAAGAACGCAGACGATGAAGCCAACGAGAGTGCTTCCTCCGAAACTGGTTTTCATAAAGAAGCCGCCGAGAAGTCCGACGATAAGACCCATTAGGATTGTTACAAGCATTTTTTCCTCCTGTAATTTTTGTATAGGCCTATATTGTACACCAATTTTTTCTAAATTACAAAGCTGTTTTTTATCGCTGAAAGGGCATAAAATTCCATAACTTTCCGTTATTCACAATAAGGTCTTTCTTACAAACAGGCTTTTTAAAGTTTCGTTTTAAACTTCCGTGCGAAGATTAACGCATAAAAATTAACGGAGGTATTTTTATGATTAAAACGAAAGTTTTAGTTTTATCTTGTGCATTTTGTATGTTTTCTCTAGCGGCTCAAAATAGTGAGCTTCCGCCACCGGACATGTCAAAGCAATTTGACGCTGTGATTAAGATTGACTCAGGTGAAAAGACAATTAAAAATCAGAAAATTGAGTCTGGCGAAGACAGTAAAAACGCAATTTTCGTTCAGAACGACGGAAAGGCGACAGTTCAGGGCGTTACTATCCATACGACGAAAAATGGTTCACGAGGTCTTTATGCGGCTTTCGGAGGCACAATCAACGCAAAAAAGGTTGATGTCACGACAGAAGGCGAGCATTGCGCAGCTTTTGCAACAGATATGGGCGAAGGAACTGTCACGGTTGACGGAAGCAAGGCTCTTACCAAAGGAAAAGGCTCTCCTGTAATTTATTCGACAGGAGACATTCAAGTGAAAAATCTTACCGGTACTGCCGAAAACTCAGAAATGGCTGTCATCGAAGGAAAAAATTCAGTCCTTATTGAAAAATCAAAATTGACTGGCGGAAGCGGTCTTGACGGTGAGGTTTCGTGCGGAATTATGCTTTATCAGAGCATGAGTGGAGATGCAAATGTCGGAACCGCGACCTTCACTTCAAAAAATTCAAGTCTCACGAACAAGGCAAAGGGACCCTTCTTTTACATTACGAACACAAACGCAATCATAAATCTTGAGGGGACAAAGCTTGAGGGGAATTCTGATATCTTCATTCAGGCAAGCGGAAATAACTCAAAAAGAGGATGGGGACGAAGGGGGGCTAACGGAGGCCAGGTCAAGGTAAATCTTACTTCTCAGACGGCAAAGGGTGACATCGTAGTCGATAAAATCAGTTCTTTATCTCTGAATCTTGGAAAAAAAGCCTTCTTTACTGGTGCCGTTAATGTCAAAAATCAAGGAAAAGTTGATCTTTCCCTTGATAAAACTGCGAAAATCGAAATTACTGCCGATTCTTACTTCAACAAATTCGAGGATGCAGACTCTTCCTTCAAAAATATTAAATCCAACGGCCACAAAATCTATTACAACAAGAATCTGAGTGAAAACAAAGCTCTTTCCGGACGGACGGTAATCCTCAGTGACGGCGGAAAGCTGCTTCCTGCAGACTATGATTTCAGTGAGCTTGAAAATGCCCTTTCTTCTCAAAACCAGAAGAGGGGTATGGGTGAGAAAATGCCTCCGATGCCAAATGGCGATAAGCCGATGCAGAGTGGCGAAAATGCTCCGGACGGAAAAATGCCGCCAAAAATGGATATGACGAAAATTTCCGGTACCTTGAACCTTGTTTCTGAAAAAGCCATGCTCATCGACGATAACAACAAGGCGACACTTTTGACCGTTATGGAAATGAAGGGCGGAAAAGACAATAAAGACGGAAAAAATCCCCAGCCAATGAAGGCTTCAATGGAAAACCCTCCGGAGAATAAGGACAGAGCTATGGGACAGCCTCCGGTAACGGGTACGCAGAAAAGGCCAAAGCCTGTCACATTCGAGGATCTTAAAAAACTCAAGGGAAAAAAGGTTGAAATCGAGGGAATCCTTGAAAAAGACGGAAGCTTTAGGGTTATGAAGATAAGCGAAAAATAAAAGCTGAAAAAAAATTAGACGCAGATACACACGGATAAACACAGATAGGTATTTCTCATCTGCGTTTATCCGCGTCAAGTTTTAAGACAAACTCTGCCTGTATCGCTCGTAAAGGAGAACGCCAGTCGCAACGCTTACATTAAGGCTGTCGATTTTACCGCAAGTTGGAATTGAAATGATTGAGTCGCATTGCTCTTCCAAAAGACGGCTGATTCCGCTTCCTTCGCTACCCATTACGATTGCTGTTTTGGAAGGGAACTTAAGCTTTTGCACGCTTTCGCCGCCAGCGTCAGCTCCGTAAATCCAGAATCCGGCTTCCTTTATTTTTTGAAGTGCGCGGTTCAAGTTTTTTACGACAGAGAAGGGCACATAGCTGCTTGCGCCTGCAGAAGACCGCGCGATGATGTCGTTTTCGCTCACATTTCCGACGCTGTTTCTTTGAGGCATGACAACCAAATCAACGCCAAACTGGTCACTGCTTCTTAAAATCGCGCCGACATTATGGGGGTCAGTGATTTCGTCAAGAATCAGAACCGTGGAATTTTCTTCAGAAAGGGCTTCTCCTGCAATCCAGGTGTCGAAATTCACTTCGTTATCGCTTGATGTTTTCGCTCCCTCAAAGACGAGGACGATTCCCCTGTGGTCACGAAGAACCTCCGGGAGATTTTGAACAAGGCTGTCGAGGGCTTTTACATCGCACTGAGTTACGCTTATTCCCGCCGTATGGGCGACATCGAGAATTTTTTTTACGCGAGGACCTGTTTTTGAATAATAAAGAGAAAGCCCCTCGATTTTGCCCGATTCAAGGGCTGAGCGAACTTTCTCTTCAATGGCATGAAAGCCAGTTATTGTCTGTTTCATTTATGCTTTATCGTCCGCAGTAAGGTAGTCGCTCCCACTTGGTCGCGACATTTACGAGAAATG
>CALGGS010000132.1 GCA_937915735.1 uncultured Treponema sp. | reverse complement strand
AACATCGCATTTTCAAAGTTACCTCTAAAAATTGCAATTTTTAGAGGTTCCCTTAAGATTATTCTAAGAAAAGCCTTAATAAATTTTCTATGTCTTTTAATGTTTTTTGCTTAATGGTGATTTATAATTTCCACTATGAAATTTGCTAGAAATGTTTTTATATTTTTTGCATTTTTTTCTCTCCTTAATCTTCAGGCTTTTGCTTCTCCAGGCGGCGGCCCTGGTGGTAATGGTGGAAATCGTCCAGGTTCACGGCCGGCTCCTCGCGAGCGAACAGCGGCAGGTGCAAAGCGCTCTCCATCTTCATCATCACTGGGAAACAAAAATGACAGAGCGCGTCCAAGCGAAGCCTCAAAGGATTCTAAAAAATCCTCTTCTGAAAAAAACGATAATCCCTCTGGCTCTGACGGATATTCAGCTTCTCCTTCCGCACCAGAATTTTCATTAGAGCCTAAAATGCAGCCTTCACAAGGTGAAAATGGCGGGCAAAATATTACAATTACATCTGCTGGCAATACAAACAACTCCGAAATCATTTTTTACCGTGGCGCTCGCACAATTTCAGAAAGTGATGAATTTACGCTTCAAAATATAAAATCAGAAAGAACTGGCGCAAATGAATTCACCATCGAAATAACTTTTAATCAGAGCGTAAATCCCCGTTCTTTTACGGCAAATTCTATTCTCGTTGACGGGCAGGAAATTCCTTCAAAAACAAAATTCACTTTTAACAAAAAAGGTGATACAATAAAAGTGTCTGTTCCTTCAAAAAACGAGAATTTTTCTCTATCTATTCAAAATGTAGAATCTTTTGACGGAACAAAAATCGAACCGATTCAAATTGATATTAAGAATTAGTCAACAAACACTAGTTGGAGGAAAATATGGCTTCTGAAAACAAAAAAATTCTTATCGTAGAAGATGATAAAGGCATTTCTGACTTTGTAATTCCTGAATTACAGCACGAAGGATTCACTACAATATTGGCAGAGACAGGTCGTGAGGCTCTCGACAAATTTGAAACTGAAAAGCCAGATTTAGTCTTGCTAGACATTATGCTTCCGGAACTCAACGGACTTGAAGTTTTAAGGCGAATCCGACAAACTTCAAATGTTCCTGTCATTCTTGAAACAGCGCGCGGTGAAACAATTGACAAAATTACCGGCCTTAATTCAGGGGCTGATGACTACATTCCAAAACCATTCGAAATCGAAGAGCTTCTGGCTCGAATCAATGCGCTTTTCCGACGAATCGATGCAATGAAAGGTCCTGAAACATCTCTCTCATTACGAAATTTAACCCTAAACATTGACAGAATGAGTTTTTCTATCGACAAAACTGAAGTTCCGCTTTCAAAAACAGAATTCCTTATGCTGAAGGTTTTCCTCGAAAATCAGGGCAGGGTTCTTTCTCGTTCAGATGTCATCGACTCAATCTGGGGAAAAGGCCACTATATCGACGAAAACACAGTTGATGTTTATGTAGGCTATTTAAGACAAAAAATCTCAGAACACAGCCAGGACGAATTCATCAAAACCGTTCGTGGCGCAGGATATATGTTCGTGTAGATTAATTTATGTCAAAATTTTTCAAATCCTTTTCGGCACGGCTTTCGCTTCGTTTTATGTTCATTATGACCGTTTCGATAGTCGTGCTTTCCCTTTTTATTTTTCTTTTTATTCGCTCTCTTGTCTTTCAAAATTGGGTTAACGGCCTGAAAATTTCAGAAAATAAGATTTACGAAGTTTTTGAAGAGTATATGGCCGAGGCAGAGGCAAATCCGACCGCCGCTTCACTAGGCAATATTCCCGAAATTCCATATTTTATGACATACATAATTTATGAGAGTGAAACTCAAATTCTGCTTGCGACTAACGACCCGTTTTTGCCACTTTTGCCAGATACGAATGGTAAGGCAAAAAAATATTTTGAAAAAGACTATTTTTTTGACGGCGATTTGAATATTCTTTATTTTGCAAAGACACACACGGACAATTACGGAGATTTTATAGTGGCAGTTGCCCAAAATATGGACAACAACGAAAGTCCTGAATTTTTTTCTAAACTCCCGCTTGCACTTGTTTTTATGTCTGTTCCAATGCTTTTGCTGTCATTTTTTATTTCGTTTTTTATGGTAAAGCGTACGATTAGGCCAGTCGTAAAGATTACAAGGGCTGCCCAGTCAGTTACGGTTGAAAATCTTTCAGATTTGCTTCCAATTTCAGGCACTGGAGACGAAATAGACGAACTTTCAAAAACATTTAACTCGCTTTTCTTGCGCTTAAAACGGGATTTTGACAGGGAAAGGCAGTTTTCAAGCGATGTCTCTCACGAGCTGAACACTCCTCTTACGGTAATTTCTGGTCAGACAGGGCTTTTGCTGCGTTGGGGAAAGGATGACCCAAAACAGCTTGACAAATCGCTTAATGCGATAAAAACCGAAGCAAAGACGATGCAGGCTATTATCGCAAATCTTCTGCAGATGTCGAGAATTGAAAGCGGAAGAATCAAACCGCAGATTACGGAAGTCAGTTTAAAAGGACTTTTTTCCTGGCTTTGCGAAGAGGTTAAGGCATTTGCTCCGAATGTAAAAATTGCGGCGGAAGAAACTGATTTGTTACTAAAAACTGACTCAGAAATGCTGCATCAGATTTTAATGATTATAATCTCAAACAGCGTGAAATATGCTGGGGAAAGCTGCGAAATTTCCCTAAAGGCATATAAACGCGGCGGACATATTGTGCTTGAACAGAGTGACGACGGGCAGGGCTTTACAGAAGAGTCACTCCCGCATATTTTCGAGCGTTTTTACAGAGCCGACGAATCCCATACGCGAAAAATCGCTGGCTCAGGGCTTGGTCTTTCAATCGCACAGACTCTTTGCAACGCTTTAAACGCAAAAATCTCCGCACGGAACAAAAGTCCGCACGGAGCCTGTTTTGAAATTGAATTTTAAGCGATGTTAATCTGAATCTTTCGTGGCGCAACCTCTGCCTTTCGCGGAATCTTTACGGTCAAGACGCCATTTTTAAATCCAGCGGTTACGGCCTCGGCATCGATGTCTTTCGGCAAAGTGAAGCTTCGTCGGAAAGAAGTGCGTCTGCGTTCCCTCAAAAGATACTTTTCTGAGTCTTCGTCAGCCTTTTCTTTTTTAGATTTTTCCGTTTTATCTTCAATCTGCTTGGCTTCAGTTTTTTCTGAAGAAATTGTCAAAACACCTTCGTTGAGTTCAAGGGAAACATCGTTTTCTGTTCGTCCGGGCAAATCCATGTCGAGAATGTACGCGTCCTTGCTCTCGGTTACATCGACATCAGGGATACTAGAAGCAGGATTGCAATATCCGTGAGTTCCATAAAAATCGTTGTTTAACCAGTCGTTAAAAAGTGAAAGTGCGTTCATAATTTGCTCCTTCCTGGAAAACCAGGTATTTTTTTGTGATTTAGATTTATCAGATTTTGTCTGACACGAAGAATATAGCAAGAAGCGTGCCAACTTTTTTAAGGCCCAAAATTCAGACTTTTATTGCTCACAAGGGAGGTCTGGATTTTGATTGAATAGAATTTTGTGTTAAAATGACTCATAAAGTTGTGTCAATTTGATTCAGTTGAGGCGTTTTTTCTTAAATTTTTGAGTTGAAAAGTCCTAAATGAAGGCTAATTGAAGAATTCCCTGATTTTGTCGGCTTCGGCATAGAATTGCTCGTCTAATCTTGGCGGATTTTTCGTGAAATAAAGAATCTGTTGCAGCTCGTCCGGGCTTCTGGCTCCCCAAACAGGAACTACATTTTCGAAGGGCAAAAAATATCCCAGTGCAAGCGGCAGATTCGTAAGGACACCGCCACAAAGCGGGCGCATCGCGATAAAGCCTATATCTTTTTCATAAAAACGGCGGGCAAGATTTTCGATATTTTCGGGGCAAAGCATATTGAAGGGAAACTGAATTGTCTCCCAGCCAGAATCTGAATACAGAACTCGCTCGGCGACATCCATTGACTCGGTTACGACACCAAAATGACGGACAAGACCTGAGGATTTCAATTCATTCAGTTTTTCTATAATTTCTGAGCCGTCACCGGCTTTAGGAAGAGTTTCTGGATTTTCAAGCTGATAAAGGTCAAGGTACGAGGTTCCAAGATTTCGGAGCGAGACATCAATGTCGATTGCAAGCTCGCCGCCATTTCGCGCCGCACTTTTTGTCGCAATAAACACATTCTCGCGTACATCGCAAAGGGCTTTCCCGAGCCGCCTTTCGCTTTCTGGTGTTTTTGTCGAGGTATCAAAAAAATTTACCCCGTCATCATAAGCCATACGAATCATCTGAAAAGCAATATCGCTGTCTTCGATTTTGTCGAGAGCCTGGGCTCCAAAAGCCGTGCGAGAAACAAGAAGGTTTGATTTACCAAGCGCAATGTATTCCATAAAGCCTTAAAATTATAGCATAGATTTCTTTTTACGGCACGACTTATTTCTACATTCGCCAGCTTACAAGAGCTCCGAGCATTTGTCCGAAGATGTTTGCTTTTTCGTAGCTGCGGTCGGCGACAAGGGGGACTGTCTCTAAAACCAGTTCACCGAGTTTATACTGAATCTGACCGTAGCTTTCGCCTTGTTTCACTTCACCGAAAATATATTTTGGTATACTAACGATAGTTTGTATATTTTCTGCGTCTTCAAGGGCAGTCTGTCCGTTTAAATGAGGAACTGTGAGCGAATTGTTCCAGGCGGGGAATAATTTTATGAAACTACCGTTAGTTTGTTTTGTGCCAAGTGAGGGAACTGCATAAAATTCAGGAAGCTTTTCTTGCGGATTGAAATCTGCGAAAGATGAGAAGGCCCATTCCATCATCTCCCTTCCATCGTGGACTCTTCCTGCGTTTCCTTGCTTGCTTCCGACACCGGTTCCCATCATCGTAACTGAAATAAAGCGTACTCCATTTCGTTTTGCCGTAAGGGCGAGATTGTAGCGGCTTTCATAAATAAAGCCGGTTTTTATTCCGTCACAGCCTTCCATTACGCCTAAAAGAGGGTTCGTGTTTTTCTGATAAATTGCCGTGCTGTCTCCGCGCTCCTTTTGCCAGGCCGGAAGATTTTTTTCAAGCGGATATTTTATACTTGGTGCAGAATGAAATTCTTCGACGGACTGAGGGAACCTTTTGATATATTCACAGCAGAAGGCGGCAAGTTCCCGTGCGGTCGTAAGATTTCGCTCATCGTAGCCAGAAGGCTCAACAAAATGCGTGTGCGAAAGCCCCAGTTCCTCACATTCGGCGTTCATTCGCTGGACAAACGCTTTCGTGCTTCCCGAAATATAATCTGCGACGGCAAGCGCGGCGTCATTTCCTGAAGCGACGGCAAGACCTTTTAAAAGTTCTCGCAATGTTACAATCTGTCCCTGTCCCAAAAACATTAGGGAAGCGTCACGGGGCATATTTATTGCCCAGCTTTTTTCTGGCAAAGTCACCACATCGTCAAGGGAAATTTTTCCGTCTGCAACATCCTTGAAAACTATGTACATTACGAAAAGCTTTGCGATTGAGGCCGGCGGAATGACTTGATCAGCATTTTTTTCGTATAGAACACAGCCATTCGAAGCGTCAATCAGAATAGCGCTGCCCGCCCAGACATCAAGATTTGCTTTTGTGACAGGATAAGGCAAGTTTTTTAAGATTTTTGTCCGCTCATCTGGAAAAAGAGAGTCCATTTTTGAAGAAAACTCAATGAATTGCTCGTCCGAAAGCGACTTCACATTTTCTGGATGCAAGTATGAGTCTGAATAAGAAAGAAAGGCAAAAATTAAAATTCCAAGAAAAATAACGCCAAGGGCGATAAAAAGACAAAGCTGACCAAGGCTTTTTCGTGATTGAGATTCTTCGCTGCGCTTCACATCGGGTGAAGTCGAAGAGCTAGCCGGAATATCTATAAATTTAACCTTGGATTTTTTTTGCTTTGGATTTTTATCAACGAAATCATCGGTAACATCGTAAAATTGCATATTCAGATTATAACGAAACTTTGATTGTGAGAAAACTATTGATTTGGTATAATCTTTTACCGTGGGTGAAAACAATTTTAAGTGCAATTTCTGCAAAGTCTGTAACGGAAAGGGCTGCATAGGTCAGCTTCCTGGAATGGGTGGAGTCAGAAAAAACGAAAATTTCATTCTGAACTGCTCTGACTGGGAAATTGTACGAAAAAGAAACATTGAAAAAGTCAAAAAATTTCTCGAACTGCCTCCTGAATTTCGTATTCCGTCAATCAGCATTGCGCCGATGACTGGTGCTGTCGAAAATATTGGCTTCGCTCACGAATCAGATTTTTACAATCAGATAATTCAGGCCATGCACAAGGTCGGAGTCGGCCTTTGTATTGGAGACGGCTATCCGGACGAAAAACTCAAATTCGGAATTGAAGCACTCAAAAAAGTCAAAAGTGAAGCTCCGGATGCCAGAACCTCTGTTTTTATAAAGCCCTATTCAAACGAAAAAATCATCGAGCGTTTTGAATGGGCAAAGGATTGCGTAAAAATTACGGGAATCGACATAGATTCATACAATATCTTAACTATGAGAAATCTTGTCTCTCTCGAAAAAAAATCTGTGTCCCAGTTAATCGAAATTAAAAATCATATAAAAATGCCTTTTGCAATTAAGGGTGTTTTCACAAAAGAAGACATAAAACTCGTAAAGGAAGTTATGCCTGACATCGTGTATATTTCAAACCACGGCGGAAGAATTGACACAAGAAAGGGCAGCACGGCGGAATTTTTGGCAAAATACGGAGAAAAGCTCAAAAAATACTGCGGTGAACTTTGGATTGACGGAGGAATTCGCTCCCCAAATGATGTTGCGACTGCAATGGCTTTAGGGGCAAACTGCGTTTTGGTCGGTCGTCCCTTTGCAACAGCTCTTTGTCAGGGGGGCGGGGAGGCTCTTTGCAAAAAAGTTCTCGAGCTAAGTCTTTTGCAATATGGAAATTCCCCACTTTAAATAAATATAAAATTTTATTAAAATAAAATAAAAGTACGCTACGGTGGAAACAGACTTTTATGAAAAGCCTCGAAACAAAAATCGCATATCTCGACGAAAATTATCAGATTCTCGACCGCAACAAGGAATTTTATACTTATTTTGAAAAGGCGGGTTTTTTATACGAAAATATCGAAGACATCGTAAGAGAAAGCGAACGTCAAAATTTTATGGAATTCGTAAAAACGAGTCGTAATCGTTCTGAATTCCGTGCTTATCCCTTCAGAAAAATCACTGGTGAATACCAGTACAACATCGTTTATATCTGCGAAGAAATTCATAACGAAAAAAATTGCATAGCCGTTCATATCATTGACATTTCCAAGGCTTATGATTTTTATACGGCAACAAATTCCTCTCAAAAAAAGATGAATTATGCCCTCGGTCTCACGAACGAATATGTTTTTTCATACCAAAAATCAAACAACATCTTTACGCTTTACAATTTTCTTCTTAACAAGCGGATTGTTGTCTACGAGCAGGAACTTGAATCTTGGATAGAGCAGATTATTGAGGAAGGGCTGATTTATCACGAAAATATTGATGATTTTAGATATGCAATGCTGGAGCTAAAATCTTGCCAGCCGATTTTTTCAACAAAAGTAAATTCTTCTATCCGATACACACATTCCCTCTTTGAAAATTTGATTTTTACGGCTATTCGTGTTGAGGATAATGACGACATTTTTATGATTGGCAGGATTATGCCAGAAATTTATGTCGAACAGTCAGACAAATCAACTGAGCTTATGCAGGAGCTAAAGCTAGACGCTTTAACGGGCGTTTACAACAAAAAGGCAATCACCCGCTTTGCTCAAAAACGCTTCTCAAAGGGAACAAAAGAAAACGCAATGCTTGTCATTGTTGACCTTGACCATTTTAAGCCTGTGAATGACGCTTACGGTCACTTGGCTGGTGACAAAGTTTTAAGAAAAGCCGGAGATGTTTTGCGAAATGCCGTCAGCGATGTTGGAGTTATCGGGCGCTATGGCGGGGACGAATTCCTTGTCGTTCTTGAAGATATGAACGAAGAAAGCGTTTTCCGTGGAGTCCTGCGCTCATTTGTTGTGGCAATCGAAAATGCTTTTAAGGATATGTTCGTTGACATTCAGGTAACGGCTTCTGTCGGGGCTTCGATGTATCCGAAAGACGGCAGTACCTTTGACGAGCTATTTAAAAAGGCAGATTTTTGTCTTTACCGTGCAAAAGACAAGGGCCGAAACCGATATGTTTTCTTCCGTGACGATTTACATGGTGAGCTTTACAAAAAAGCGAGCGAGGCAAAAACAGAAGGAATCAAATATGATGTCCGTGAAGTCCTTGAATTAAAAAGCATGGCAGACTTTCTGCTTCAGCTAGGCTCAAACCCAAAACCAGCGGCAGAAACTGTTCTTGCCCACATGCTAAAGACATACAATCTCGACTCAATAAACTTCTACTACAAAAACAGCAGCTCAGGCGAAATGGAGCGAAAATACTGCCTTGGAGAGCAATTAGATTCCCTAAAAACAGCAGATTATATTTTTGGAAGCGAATTTAAAACTGCTCTTGCTGGAAAACCTTATATTCGCATGAATTATACGACCGAATTAAGAGAAATTGCGAAGCCATTGGGAAAAATTCTTTTCGACAAGGGAGTAAAATCTACAATTCTGTGTGTGCTTGGCTCTGTGGAAAATCCAAAGGGACTGATTACATTCGACCGTATAAAAGAAGGCGCTCTCTGGGCAGAATACGAGGTCAACTGCTGCGTAATGTTTGCGGCGGCGGTAAATCTTCTGCCAGAAGAAAAAATTCAGGAAATATTCGCTTAGGGAAACACTGATTAATTCAATGGAGAATTAATCAGTGTTCTCTTTGAATGTTGCAAACTGTTCGTAACTCTTTTGGCAAAGCCAATCGAGAGTTACGACAGTTTGACGGGAAGCGCTGAGTAATCGCGTCAAGTGTTAATCAGCGCTTCCCTAGCTTTTAACGACATTGTGAAGCCATTTTCCAGATTTTACGCGAAATGCTCCACAAATTGTTTTTAAAATCTGCTCGCTTTCAAGGCAAAAAAGAATCGCCCACGGCGGAAGTTTCCAAATAAATGTTGCGACTGCTCCAAGCGGAAGGGCTATTAACCACATCCATCCGTTATCGATAATCGAAGCGAAAATCGTGTCGCCACCAGAACGGCAAATTCCAACGATAATCAGCATATTAAAGGCTCTGAAAGGGTAGACAATCATTAGCACAAGCAGCATCGACTGAGTGATTTTTATGATATATGGCTCGACAATAAAAATGAGTGGCAAAATTTTTGAAATCGGGAACAAAAGCAAGCCGATAATTGCGCCCATAAGCGGAAAAAACCAGCAGAATCTGTGGGCATAAGCAATTGCCCCTTCATTATCCATGGCTCCGATTTTCTTTCCCAAAATAATGCTGGATGCGCTTCCCATTCCAATAAAGAAAACCCAAGTCAGCTGGCTCACCGTGTTCATAATGCTGAACGCCGCAAAGGAGTCAGTGCCTGCGTGGGCAAAAATCGAATTCTGAGTAGTGATTCCCAATCCCCACAAGGTTTCCGAAAGAAGAACAGGAGTTCCGACGACAATCAGCTTAAGAATAAAGGCTTTGTCGTGAACAAAAGAAAAATGCTCTTTAAGACTTCCGATTGCCTCAAATTTTTTAAGGATTCCGACTAAAACAGTCACAATCATCTCGACGGCACGGGCAATCAGTGTCGCAACGGCAGCTCCTACGACTCCGAAAGCAGGAATTCCAAGGGGAGCAAATCCAAAGATAAAAGCATAATTTCCAATCACATTCAGAACGAAAGAAATGGCCGTAGTCACCATTGGAAGGACAACATGCTCAGTGCTGCGGAATGCCATCTGACAGGAAAAAGAAATCGAGAGCATTGGATAGCAAAATGACACGACCTTAAGATAACGCACTCCCTCAGAAATTACGGCTTCATCGTTTGTATAAAGGCCAAGAAGCTTTTCAGGGATAAAAGTCGCTCCTGAAAGAAAAACAAGCGCAACCAAAAAGCAGACGGAAAGCATAAGGCCAAAGCTTTTTCTGATTCCGATAAAGTTTTCCGCTCCCCAGAATTGTGAGATAAAAATAGAGCAGCCCGAAGAAATGCCAAAAATGACCATATTCAGCATAAAAAAAATCTGATTGCCAAGCCCTACCGCCGCAATCGGCACAGAACCCAGCCGCCCCACCATAATCGTGTCGAGCATATTCACGAAGGTTTGCAGCATATTTTGCAAAATTATCGGCAGTGCAATGGAGAAAAGACTTTTGTAAAAACCAGAAAGAAGGTTATTTTTATTCATATTTTTGGGCACACCCGCTGCAGCGCAGCGGTCAGGCTTTTCGCGAGCACTCTCGTTTTCGTGCTCGTATGGGTTCCGCCTTTCGGCTCCATTCGTACGCCTCTGGCGGCCGCCCCTACAATCCCTTGTGCATTTTCTAATTTCTGAAACTGTGTATTGGAGCCGGGATTCTTCCGCCACGGTTGATGAAGTCCGCGCAACTGAATTTACTTACCGGCATGACGGGGCAGCCGCCCAAAAGTCCGCCGAACTCAATCCAGTCACCAGCCTTTTTGCCAGGAGCCGGAATCAAACGCACCGCCGTCGTTTTATTGTTCACCATACCGATGGCAAATTCATCGGCCATAATACCGGAAATTGTAGTTGCAGGAGTGTCCCCCGGAATCGCAATCATATCAAGACCGACGGAACAAACCGTAGTCATGGCTTCAAGTTTTTCAAGGCAAATTGAGCCCTGCTTGACCGCGTTAATCATTCCCTCGTCTTCTGAAACAGGAATAAATGCGCCAGAAAGACCGCCGACGCTCGTTGAGGCCATTACGCCGCCTTTTTTGACCATATCAGTGAGCATTGCCAGAGCCGCCGTAGTTCCAGGACAGCCCGCTCCCTCCAAACCGATTTCCTCAAGGATTCGGGCAACAGAGTCACCAACGGCAGGAGTTGGAGCCAGAGACAAATCCAAAATACCAAAATCAACGCCAAGTCGGGAAGCAGCCTCTGCTCCGACCAGCTGACCTAAGCGGGTGATTTTGAAAGCCATTTTTTTGATGCCTTCTGCAAGCTCGTTAATGGGCTTCCCTTTGTAATCGCGGGCAGCCGCCAGAATAACGCCAGGGCCAGAAACGCCCACATTGATGACAGAATCAGCCTCGCCGGGACCATGGAAGGCACCGGCCATAAAGGGATTATCCTCCGGCGCGTTGCAGAAAACCACGAGTTTTGAGCAGCCGTTTACCGCACAGTCTTTGCTGGCCTCACTGGTCTTTTTGATTGTCTCGCCCATGAGCTTTACCGCGTCCATGTTGATTCCGCTTTTTGTGCTTCCCACATTGACGCTGGAACAGACAAAATCCGTCGTTGCCAAAGCCTCTGGAATAGAGTCAATCAAAATGCGGTCTGCGGGCGTGATTCCCTTTTGAACGAGGGCCGAAAATCCGCCGATAAAGTTGATTCCCAGTTCCTGAGCGCATTTATCAAGGGTTTTGCAGTATTCCACATAAGACTTAGCCCCGCTGGCTCCCGCAACAAGGGCAATCGGCGTAACAGAAACCCGCTTATTGATAATGGGAACGCCAAGTTCCTTTTCGATATCCTGCCCGACTTTGACGAGATTTCCCGCCTTTTTCATGATTTTATCGTAAATCTTCTGGTTGGCTTTTTTTGAATCCGAATCAGCACAATCCAAAAGAGAAATTCCCATAGTGATACAGCGCACATCCAATTTGTGGCGCAAAAACATATTTACGGTTTCCTGAATTTCAACCGGCGTAAAGAGCATAATTCCTCCAAAATCTTTAAATATCCTACTATAAATTTTCCCATTATTCAAATGCCTAAACGATAGAAGAAAAGTGCAAATTTATGTCGGTTTTTTACTTGACGATAAAGCCCACAAGATTTAATATATATTCGGTTAGTTTTTTATATTAGGGGTAAATTATGGCTTCAAATACAGCAGTTGAAGAAAAAAAAGGTTTTGACTCTCTTCCTATCGCAGTTCAGATGCTCGTTGGTATCGGATTACTTTTGATCATTGCCGTAGTTGGTTTTGCAATTTTTATGGCAGTTGACATTTTCCTTCTTGATTTGGACCCAATCGGTCGTCTTGTAAGCGCACTTACAAGCAAATAAAATCGGATTTAGACTCTCCTTTTGTGTAACTATTTCTTTGGTTCACAAATGTAAAGTTTCTCATATCGCACACCTCCTTGTTGTCTAGCCTGCTGTCAGTAGGCTAGACTTTTTTTTTAAATGCTCTTAAAATAAAAAAAATGAATGTACTTTTAGGTTTATCAGCCTCTAGCGGTGTTGGAATTGGACGGGCTTTTGTTATTCCTGAAGCCGAAAAAATCGTTATTTCTTCAAAAAAAATCAAAGCAGAAGATAAACCTAAGCAGCTCGAACGCTTTGACAAATCTCTTGCAAAGGTTACGGGGCAAATCGCTTCTCAGCTGGATGCTGTAAAAGATGACAAAGTTCAGTCAGAAATCTTCGAGACATATTTTTTAATGCTCAATGACCCGGAATTTCTTGGCGATGTCAGAAAAACCTTTGAGGCATCAAATCATACAATCGAGTACATCTTAAATCAAAAGACAGAAGAATATGCCGACAGGCTTCGTTCCAGCGGAAACGCTTATCTTGCTGAGCGGGCAGAGGATATTTGTGATATTTTTGGCAGAGTTTTAAATGATTTGCTTGATTTTCATCCCTTCGATATTGAAAATGTTCCGGATGATGCTGTTATCGTTGCAAAATCGATGGCCCCCAGCGATACTGTTATTCTTTCAAAAAGACGAATTGCGGGTATCGCACTTACAGATGGTGGTGTTTCTTCCCATGTGGGAATTCTGGCACGAAACTACGGAATTCCTGCCGTTTTTGACATCGAAAATATTCTTGAAGAAATCAAAAATGACGCCCTTGTCGTTATTGACGGCGATGCCGGGGAAGTAATTGAGTCTCCTGACGAAAATACTTTAAAAGACTATCAGAAAAAAATTGATATTGCTCTAGCCCATGCCGAAAAGCTCAAAAAATTCCGCGATTTACCGTCGGTTACAACAGACGGCGAAAAATTCGAGCTTATGGCAAATATCGGTACGGTGGAAGAAGCCCGCGTCGCAATGGAAGAAGGTGCCGATGGAATCGGTCTTTTCCGAACGGAATTCCTTTTTATGAGCGAGGCGAATGCTAATCGAAATTTTAGTTCTGCTCATTCAAAGGCGGCGGCTTTCAGTGAAGAAAATCAATTCAACGCCTACAAGCAAGTTCTTGAAACTATGCGAGGCAAGCCTGTTACAATCCGAACGCTTGATGCCGGTGGAGACAAAATCATCTCGTCTCTTGAAATGAGCCATTCAAGCAGCGAAGAAAAAAATCCTCTTATGGGCTTGAGGGCGATTCGCTTGACTCTTGCAAATCCACAGATTCTGCGCACCCAGCTTCGGGCTTTGTATAGGGCAAGCGTTTTCGGAAATCTTAAGATTATGCTTCCGCTGATTACGAGCGTTGAGCAAGTCGAAGAAGCGCTTGCAATCGCTGCAAAAGTCCGTGATGAGCTAAAATCCGAAAACATTCCCTTCAAGGCAGATGTTCCAATCGGAATTATGATAGAAACGGCCGCTGCCGCAATGATTTCAGATTGTCTTGCAAAGCGAGCGGATTTTTTCTCTATCGGAACGAACGACTTAACCCAGTATACTCTGGGAGTTGACCGTGAAAATGCGCTTGTTGCCCCTCTTTATGATGAATTTCATTTGGCTGTCCTTCGGCTTCTTCACAAAACAATAAAAGCCGCCGAAAGTGAGGGAATCGCTGTTTCTGTTTGCGGTGAAATGGCAAGCCGTACTGAAAGCGTTATGGTTTTGGCTGGTATGGGTGTCAGAACGCTCAGTATGAGTCCGAAACTGATTACAAGTGTAAAAGAACTTCTTTCAAAAATGAGCGTCGGGGAATTGCAGGCGATTTCTTCAAAAAGACTGAATAATCTGTAGCTTTACAGAATTGAGCCAGGAATTATAGAGCGTGCGTTAAGAGCGGCGCACCGTGTCCCTTCTCTGAGGGATTTGTCCATATCCTTGGTTTTTAGCCATTCGTGCAAAAATCCTGCTGCAAAAGAGTCGCCACAGGCGGTGGAGTTTACAACCTTGATTTTTTCGCTTTTTGCCCGATAAATTTTTCCTTTTTCGGCAGCCAAGGTGTCTTTTTCGCCACGAGTGACAATGATGATATTTTGGAATTCTTCAGATTTTGCGGCGATTGCCTTTTCCAGCTCTTTTTCGCTCCAGGCAGAAAAGCCAAAGGTCTGGCAGAATTCTTCTTCGTTTATTTTTATGATATGTGGAATACAGATTTTTAAGGTGTCGAGCAAATCTTTTCCCCGGAAATCTGCAAGAATGATTTTCCCGGTTTTTATTGCAACTTCACAAATTCGGCTGCAAATATTTGCGCTCCATGATGCCGGACGGCTTCCTGCGAACAAAAGTGCGTCATAAGTTGACATATATTGACGGACAGATTCGATTAAATCCAGCTCGGCTTCGGCTCCGGCAATATGCTGTAAATCTGCTGTTTCGTCCGGAATTAGCTCTGTTGTTGTGGAATTTTTTGTGTCGAGAAGAGTCCAGCATTCGCGGGTGCTGCCTTCCGTGTAGATTGGATGAACATAAAGGTCGTTGTCGCGTGAAGCAAGTACAAGAAAATGCTCGGCATTTGCGTTTCCGACTGGACAAAGGGCAGTTGAGCAACCACCATCAAGTTGATTCAAAACGCGGGCTGCATTTAAGGCCTTTCCGCTGGCATCTTCACGCCAAATTTTGGAGCGGTTAATGCCATTTACAGCAAAAGAATCAAATTGAATAGTTCGTTGAATTGTCGCACTGAGGCAAACGCAAAGAATTTTCATTTGGTCAGTATGTAGAATTTCAAAGTTTTTTTCAAGAGTAGCAAAAAATCTTGTAATCTGTTACTATCTACAGAAATAGGAATAAAAAATGACAATTTCTGAAACACTTGCAAGCGCACGAAAAATCGTTATAAAAATCGGCTCGAATACTCTTTCAAAGGCTGACGGAACACAAAATACAGAATTTATGGCTTCTTTTGCACGGCAATGCAAAAATCTTATCTCAAAAGGAAAGCAAATCGTTGTAGTTTCGTCTGGCGCTCAGGTTTCAGGAGTTTCTACCCTAAAAGAATGGGCTCGCAAAAAAGATGTTCACTTCAGGCAGGCACTTTGTGCCATTGGGCAGGTTGAGCTTATGGCCCAGTGGAGAAAGGCTTTTGCAGAGCAAGAACTTCACATCGGGCAGCTTTTGTTTACAAAAGAAGATTTTGAAGACAATCATCGTTCTTTAAATATCAGAAATACGCTTTTTACTCTCGTTGACGAGGGGGTAGTTCCGATTATCAACGAAAATGACTCAGTTTCTACTGACGAATTTTCAATCGGTGATAACGATAACCTTTCTGCCCTTACTGCGATTCTTTGGAGTGCTGATGCTTTGATTTTGTTCAGCGACATCGAAGGAATTTTTACAGACAATCCAAAGACTAATTCAAAGGCAAAACTTATCGAGACTGTTTCTTCAATCAGCGAGCTACGGGCTTCTATTACAATTGGCGAAACAAATGCGTTCGGAACTGGCGGAATCGAGACAAAAATTCAAGCCGCATCAAAATCTACAAAATACGGAATTCCTTTGATTCTTGCGAACGGCGGAACCGAAAACATTTTGGACAAGCTTTCGGACGGAAGCGCAAAAGGAACTCTTTTCTTGGCAGAGTAGATTTTATTGATTTCCGGTTATTTTCACCTTATACTATTTTTTATGAAAAGATTAAGCGTGAAAATTGCAATATTTTGTATAACTGCCTCTTGTTTTTCGGCGGCACCAAAATGGGTAACTAATCAGGAAAAAGAATTCCCGTCTTCAAAGTATGTGGCTGCTATGGGCGAAGGAAATACTGAAAAAAAAGCGATGGCTGCTGCATTGGCAGGAGTCTCTCAGTTTTTCGATACAAAAACAGAGGTTCTTACTCTTGCAGTAAAAAAATTTGATTCTGTTCAAGTAGGCGGAAGTTATCAAACAAGTGCGAATTCATCCCTTGATCAAATTACGAAAGTTTCAAGTGAAGCAGAATTTTTCGGTCTGAATTATGCCCCGACCTATCACAATGAAAAACGAAATGTTTACAATGTCCTTGCTTATGTTGACAAAGCGGAGGCTGCAAAAACTTACAAGGGTTATATTAATACCCTTATGGATGCAATAAAAAACTATCGTTCGGCAGCACAAAATGACAGCGAAGCTTTTAATTCTGCGCTTTATATGCAAAAAGCCGAGGCTCTTTCTGTTTTGGCCGCTTCATATATCAAAACTCTCGGAATTATTGAGCCAAATTCTCTTAACACATATAAATCAGACAGTGAGCTTATAAATCTACTTCCAATCGAGCGGGCGCAATACAAAAAAAAGGCGACTTTTTCAGTTTCCCTAAAGCAGGAAGATGCAAAGCTTGCTCAGCTGACAGATTCAGTTGCTGAAATTTTGGAAAACCGGGGATATATATACTCTGAAACTAACGGTCGTTATCAAGTCTTATTGAACATTACTTGTAATGAAGAGCAATATGACATTGGTCCATTTGTCCGTCCTTCCTTAAAAATTACGATTACAAATCCAAATGGTGATAGTCTCTATTCTTATTCAAAGAAATATCAAAGAGTCGGGGCAAAAACATCAGATTTGGCATACACCCGCGCAGTATTGAAGATAGAGGAAGATTTAAAAGAGAACTTTTTGGCAGAATAATCCAGAATTTGCTATTTAGCCCTAATTTCGACTTTTTGAATTTGCCAAACATTCAATCGGTAAGTTTTCAGTGTTTTTCCGTAATGCAAAAGTCGAAATTACTTCTTCTTACCGACAGATAAGGTAAAATGTCGACTTTCCTTTACAGTTATTGAAAAAATAAATGCTTTAGGCTGCGCGTGTGAAGCGAACGTGTCTTTTTCGATTTTAAACACAATTTTCTTGTGAGTGACGAAAGTCGATATTTGGGCTACTTAATGAACCACTTGCCTTTGTCTTTTACGAAACGAGTCGCTGGGATTTCCAGCAGGCGACCGTCGTCGCTCAACATTCGGACAATCTGCTTTATTGGGTTTACATCGATAATTCTGAATTCTGAACCGTCGTAGTGTAGGTGCAAGCCTTCGCTTGGAAGCTTTTTTCGGGCCTCTGAATACCAGTTATATTCGTAGCTAAGGCAACACAAAAGCCGTCCGCACTGACCAGAAATTTTTGTAGAATTGAGCGAAAGATTTTGTTCTTTTGCCATTTTGATTGAAACAGGCGGAAGCTTGTCCCTGATTGAGTGACAGCAATATGGACGCCCGCAAACGCCTAGGCCGCCGGTAATTCTGCTTTCGTCGCGAACGCCAATCTGC
The DNA here is from genome assembly GCA_937915735.1 of uncultured Treponema sp. GTDB lineage: Bacteria > Spirochaetota > Spirochaetia > Treponematales > Treponemataceae > Treponema_D. The sequence continues at coordinate 20,651 of CALGGS010000132.1, read as the reverse complement.
CTGAGCTCGATTCGCATTTTAAATACGCTGACTAAATCCTTTACAAGCTCACGGAAATCAACACGGTTGTCACTAGAAAAGAAGAAAAGTGCTTTTTGTTCTTCGAGCAAGAAATGGACGGCAACAAGCTTCATATCAAGAGCGTGGTCAACAACCTTTTGCTTGAAAATTTCAAAGGCTTCGTCTTCTTTTTCGGAAAGTTCCTGAAATCTTTTTAAATCATCGTCGTTTGCTTTTCGCTCAACCTTTACGATTTCGCTTGGCTTTAGTCCAATCGGATGATTTGCCCTGCCAAGCACAAGAGCCATATCTTTGCCGTAACGAGTCGGAATTATGACATGCTCGCCTTTTTTGAGTTCGCCGAATTTTTCCGGAACAGTTACATAAACGCCTTCGCTGGAGTAGTCAAGTCGTGTAAGGTAAAGCACCTTTGGATAAACATAATGTTCTTGGGCTTCTTCTTCGTAAACTTTAAAATCCGCATCTTCGAGACGAGAAATGTCTTCTTCGGTTTCTTCTATGTCTTGCTCAAAAATATCACTCATATTTTTTCTCTATCGACAATATATCATATTTTGCAATTTTATGATATAGTAAAAAAATGCAAGTAAACGGCTATATTAAAAAAGGTCCTCTCATTTTCCTGATTGTTTGTGCGGTCATTTTTTCATTGTATGTCATAGTCGAGTACGGATTTTTTGCCTTTACTGAGCCTCCTGCCCCGCTTGTGGAAAAAGAAGAAATTCAGCGCGGGTCAATTTTAGACCGAAACGGAAAGGCACTTGCTGTTCCAGCGGCATTTTATGATTTTGGAGCGTCTCCCCAGTCCATTAAGAATAAAGACATTTTTGCAGGAATTGTCGCTCCGATTATCGATGAAAGCGAAGGTTCTGTCTTAAATCTTCTTGAAAAATCTGAAAATCCTCAGTTCGTTTATATCAAAAAAAATATAGATTCAAATACTTACGAAGAGTTAAAAAAAGCCTGCTCCAGAAATGGTTTTTCGGCAGTCGTAAAATTTGACAAGCTTCAGGGGCGGGTTTATCCAGAAAATGAGCTTGCCTCGCAGTTAATTGGCTTTGTCGGAAAAGAAGGAAAAGGTTTGGCTGGAATCGAATATTCTATGGAAGAGGTTCTTTTCCCGTCACAAAAGGAAATGACAAGCGATGATGTAAATGGAGAGGGTAAACAAACTAACGATAGTAAGTCAAACCAGGGGAAAAACATTTATCTTACGATTGACGCGAACCTTCAGTCAAATCTTGAGAAAATTGCCCAGGAGGCGCTGGAGTCAACTCAGGCAGAATCACTAATGCTGATTGCGGCAGAAGCTAGGACAGGTGAAATTTTGTCTTACATAAGCCTTCCGTCTGCAAACTTAAACGACTATTCAAGCGCTTCTCAAACGGAGCTTAAAAATAAGCCTGCAAGCGACAGCTACGAGCCAGGGTCGGTTTTCAAGATTTTTTCTGTCGCCTCGTTTTTGGATACAAATTCTATTACGGCAAGCGATATTTTTCTTTGTGATGGTATTTATTCAAAAAAAGTCGGCCGTGAAACAATAAAAATCACTTGTCTTGACCATCACGGCTGGGAAACGGCACGAGATGCGCTAAAATATTCCTGCAACGATGCATTGGCCCAAATGAGTGAAAAAATTGATTCTGAGCCGTTTTTGGCAAAGCTGCATCAGCTTGGATTTGGCGAAAAGCCAGGAACAGAAATCTCTGGTGAAACTCCGGGAGTGCTTAGAAATCCTAACGACCGTTTGTGGTCTGGCCGCTCAAAGCCTTCAATCGCAATCGGACAGGAAATTTCCGTGAGTGCTATTCAAATGGTTCAGGCGGCAACTGCAATAGCAAATGACGGAGTGCCTGTTCAACTAACTTTCGTTAGTAAGATTACGGATAATGAAGGGCGTGAAGAATATGTTCACCAGCCAGTTTTGCGTGAAAGAGTTTTTAAAAAAGCAACAACGGACTACATTCTCGATTGTATGGAAACAGTCGCTACAAGCGGAACCGGAACGAGAAGTAAGGTTCAGGGAATCTCGATGGGCGTAAAAACTGGAACAGCCCAAATGGCTGATCATATAAACGGCGGATATTCAAAAACTGATTATGTGTCGAACTGTATGGCGATTTTCCCGATTGAAGACCCAAAAATCATTCTTTACATCGTAATTGAAAAAGCAAAGGGAGAGCAGTACGCCGGGCGAATCGTAGCCCCTGTAATCGGAAAGGCTGCTGACATTATTGTAGACCAGCTTGGAATGAACCGAGAAAACGCTTCAAGTCTGGCTCATTCCGGAACAATCTCAATTTCTGGAACGAAGCCAATCGTCCTCGAAGAATATGTGCCTGATTTTAGAGGGCTTTCAAAACGAGAGCTTTTACCACTCCTTAACTATCAGAATATCAGAATCAATATTAACGGAGACGGCTGGGTAAAATCTCAGGAGCCAGAGGCTGGCACACCAATCACGGAGAACATGGAAATTGAACTCTATTTGGAATAAAAATCTCCGGCTTTTTATGACCCGCTTTCCTGCTTTGGCGAAAATGTTCTCGCTTGAATGTGAAGCCGACATTCCCGCTGAGCTTCCAGAGCATTTAAAGGCTCCTATCGAAATCTTGGCTTCAAAAACAGATTTTCCGACAGCAAAGGAAAACGGAAAATTTCTTCATTCGGCTTATAATCCGATTCGTGAGGCAGAAAGCAGTGCGGATGCTTTAAAAAAATCAATTCCTGACTGCGACGGAGTTGTTTTTTTCTCATGCGGTCTTGGGTATGCGCCTCTTTCTTATGCAAAAAAATTTTTGAATGACACTATTATCATCGTTGAAAATGATCCAAGGTATTTTTTTACGGCACTTTCGTTAGTTGACTGGACGGCTCTTTTTTCTCACGAAAAATTTATAATCGCACTGGGAACAGGAATTGACAGCGTAGTTTCTTTGATTGAGCAGACGATAGGTCTTAAGCATACGGCGATTTCTGAAAATCCGACACAATCAGAACACTCCGGAGAATATTTTAAAGCTCTTAAGGAACTTATAGAGCGTAATAAGCGAAAAATCGAGATAAACGCTTCGACACTCGAAAAGTTTTCAAAGCTCTGGCTCAAAAACACCTGCAAAAATCTTCATTATCTTAGGGACTTGGATGGAATCACTGTTTTTAAAGATTCTTGCCCTCCTGACCTTCCTGTCGTTATTTTGGCGGCGGGGCCGACGCTCGAAGAAATTTTGCCACATCTAAAAGAGATAAAAAAACGCTGTCTTTTGATTGCGGTTGACACGGCTTTAAGAGCAGCTTTAAGTGCGGGAGTTGAGCCGCATTTTATTGTTCTGACCGATCCGCAGTATTGGGCATACCGGCACATTGCAGGACTTTCTTCTCCGTCAAGTATTCTGATTACGGAAAGCGCGGCTTATCCGGCAGTTTTTCGTTTTAATTGCAAAAAAATCCTTATGTGTGCTTCCCTTTTTCCTCTTGGGCAGTACATCGAAAAAAAAATCGGAGGCAAGGGGACTCTTGTTGCCGGAGGCTCCGTCTCGACTACAGCTTGGGAATTTTCCCGTTACATTGGTGCGAAAAAAATCTATTTTGCGGGACTTGATTTAGGTTATCCAGATTTTCAAACTCACATTCGAGGCTCAACCTTTGAAGAAGCAATCCACCGAATTTCAGACAGATTTTCGACGGCAGAAAAAATGGGAGTCGCTTCCCTTTTTGGAAGTAATATTCAGCTTGCAGAGGACTATAACGGGAATAGAATTCTCACCGACAGCAAAATGAAAATGTTTGCGTGGTGGTTCGAAAGTAAGCAGGAAGAATTCAAAGGAAAAATTCAGACATATTCGCTTTCAAGTCGCTCGATGAAAATTCCAGGATTTAAAGTTGCCAGTTACCTTTCTCTGCCTGAGGTAAGCTTTCCCGACTCACTTTCTTCGCCCGGTAATGAAAAGTCACAGTCAGGCGATAATGGTAGCTACGACAGAGCTGTCGCTGAATTAAAATCAGGGCTTTTCTCTCTTTACGAGACGGCAAAAAAAGGCTTTGAAATTGCCAGTCATTCCGGGCTTCTTTCTGAACTTTCAAAAATTGACTCGGATATTTTACACAGCCAATATAAGGAAATCGTCTCGCTTGTTTTTCCGACTGAAAAACGGCTCGCCTCGCTTTTTGAAACGCTTCCGCAGGAAAAGGACGAATTTCGCTCTACCCTTCAAAAATCCCGCCTTATTTACAGCGAACTTATGAAGGGAATTGAGATGTACCTGAAATATTTGAAATAACGGCTTATCTTGAAGTTTGAAGATTTCTTGTTTTCTTAAATCTTGCAATGGCCTCTTCTATCAACAGGTTTGTGAGGCTTGTAAAATCAAGACCGAAGGCCTGGCACATTTTCGGAAACATACTGATTTGGGTAAAGCCTGGCATTGTGTTGATTTCGTTTAAGTAAAGTTCGTCCGTGTCTTTGTCGATGAAGAAATCTACGCGCGAAAGACCCGACAAATCTAAAGCCGCAAATGCTTTTTTGGCAAGAGACCTTACTTCTTCGAGCCTTTCTTCTGGCAGTCTGGCTGGAATTAATAAATCTGCACCGTCGGGGTCATTGTATTTTGCATCATAATCATAAAAATCGTGCTTTGGGGCAATTTCTCCAGGTCCGTAGGCAGTTAGCTTTTCTGCAGAAACTGAACCGTCATCAATCGTTGGATTTCCTGTGACGGAACATTCAATTTCGCGGGCATTCACCGCCTTTTCTATTAAAATTTTGTCGTCCCAGTTGAAGGCTTCCATAATCGCACCATTTAAGTGCTGCAAGTCTTTTGCGAGACTAGCCCCGTCAGAGCTACCCGCCGAGCATGGCTTTACAAAGAGAGGAAAACCGAGTTCTTCCTGAGCTTTTTTAAGAATTTCGTCATAGCGGCTTGCTTCTGCCAAATCTGAGCGGCGGACACAAAATCCCGGCACTACAGGAATTCCTGCTTGCTTTAGCACAACCTTTGTTTTTTCTTTGTCCATTGTCTCTGCGCTTCCAAGAGTCGTACAGCCGACATAAGGAACATCTGCCATTTCAAAAAGTCCCTGAATCGTGCCGTCTTCGCCAAAAGGCCCGTGCAAAACTGGGAAAACTACATCCGTTGGGATGATTTTGCCTGCGACACGGAAAGTTCTTGCGCTTGTGCCGCCAGGAATTACGCTGACTTCTTGCGATTCATCTTCGATAATCTGAAAGCTAGCCTTTGAATCTGCCTTAATTCGCTCAAATTCGCTCTGAGGCTGTAAAAACCATCTGCCCTGCTTTGTGATTGCAATGAGCAAAACTTTGTTTTTTGAATCGATGTTTCGTGCAACTGCGGCAGCCGAAACCAAAGAAATTTCGTGCTCGCCAGATTTTCCGCCATAAATTACCGTAACTGTCATAATTTAATTTCCTTCTTCTGATGATTGAATTTGCTCCGTTGAAACATTTTCAGTTTGCCCGTTCGGAGCTGATTGTTGTTCTTCGTTAAGAGGAGCTTGCTCTGTGCGAGGCTCTTCTGCTTTAGGCTGAGGTTTTGCAGGTTTTTGAGATTGTCGGTAAGAAAGACGGACAATCTCGTTTTCAAGCTTGTGCCGTGATTTTAACAAAAGCGCGTGTTTGGGGGCTTTGTAAATGAAGCCCGAAGAATTGTAAGATTCGAATCGCGGGTCAGAATGAAAGGCAAGACCGTAAATTTCGATTTCCATAAAAGGAGCGATTCCGCAAATAAACGCATAGTTTGTTTCGCCCTTTGGAAAATTGAGTGAAATTGTCGCAAGGTTATCCCGCATTGAATAAGAAATTGAAGGTGAGCAAGTCCAGGCCCAGATTGTCTCGGAAGAAGTTCTGGAAAGCACCCTGTAATGCGGATAGTAGGGATTTGTGAACAAAATTGGATAAACATCCGCAAGAGTCACAGTATCAAGAGAAGAACCAGAAAGAATTGAGTTGATTATTGCGTAGCCCGCCTGAGAATATTCTTCGGCATTGTTGAATTCTCCCCAGCGAACGAGTGAAATTCCTGTTGAAAGTGCGAGATAATTTGAGACTGTGTTATCTTTTTCGTGCAAAGTAAGGGTTGAATCTGTCAAAGTGCAGCAGGATTCGATGATTTTAAGTGATTTTTGAGCGGCATCAAGAAGCTTGTCTGCAAGGCTTGAATGAAGCGCGGCAAGCTTTAAGTATGTCGAAAGAATTCCGCTGGCCTGAGAAAGCTTTACTTGCTCCGCTGTTGAGTCATTTTCAAGGAGTGTGTCCGGAAGAGATAAAATTTTTGAAACTTCAGAAGTGTTACCCAAAATGTTGATGTAATCCGCAAAATCTTCAAGACTAAAGATTGAGAGAGATGAAGAATCGAGAGAGTTTTTAAGGACTTCCGCCAGATTCTGATTATGCATTTCGAGCGTTGAGTACATTGAATCCAAAGAATTAAAATACGGGGCCGACAGGTAAGTGCGTTTGTTGCCCTTTTTAAAAGAGTCCGGCACAGAATTGATCGCTTCGTTATATCGGCCTTGAACGGCAAGCTCTGCGACATAAGCGACGACGCTTTTTTCTGAAAGATTTTGGTTCGTTTTTAAAGATTCTCTCACCTGAGAAACGAGCATTTCACGGACTTCTGAAAGATTTGCGTCGTAAGTTGATTTTTGCATTATTATCATTTCAGAATCAAGATTTGAGAAGCTGAATTCAACAGAAGGATCGTAAGCGACATAGTAAGAGTTAGAATTTTTTGCCGAAAGATAGATTTTTTTGTCATCAATTTTGGCGGCGGTGAAGGCGTAAGTTAAGTTTTTAGAATTTAGAACGAGTCGGGTTTTTGTAGCCTCCGTAACAGAAAAGCCTGAAGTTGGTTTATAGTTTAGATAGATACCGTCGGCGTTCTTGGGAAGCTTTGCGTTAAGAGAGAGAGCAGCGCTAGAATCTGTTCCCGAAACAGAAAATGTCAGCGAAGTGAGTGAAGAGTCAACATCACTAAAATTAAAAGTGACTGAAAGCGGCGTTTCCTGTGTAATAGAAACAAGCGTAAGATTTTTTTCGGTGTTATCGACTAAAATCTTTGCAGGCGAGACTTCATCTGCGGAAAAGGAAATACCTTTAAAGGAAATCTGGAGAGTGTTTTTTAAAGAAATCTGACCGTTTTCATCCTGAGATTGGGCATAAGAATACGAAAGAAGCCCGATTGACTTTGAAACTGCGGATTCATTTCTAAATTGAAGCACAAAAATGCCGATAATTATAAGACTATAAAGGACAATAAGCCCGAACGATTTTCTAAATGGATGGTTAAACATTTGTTGTAGTTTATCAGATTGGGCGGAAAGTTAAAAGTATGATAAATTGTCATTTTCTCGCAAGGAGATGTTTTGGCTTTGTCTTAACATAACTTGTGACAAAAATGACTAATATTAGGGAATTTTAAATGAAAAAGCTTCTATCAATCTTAATTTTTACTTTTATTTTTTGGGGGAATCTTCCAATCGCAGCGGCTTCTAATGCGGAAACGAATTTTGCACAGAAATTGAGTCAAGTTCTGCAAAACGGGACTCTTTCCGAAGCCCTTACGCTTTTTGAAAATATGCCTGAAAATCTTAAGGGTGATGTTGATTTAAAAACTCTGCACGCATCTCTCTTGCTTTCTGCAGGAAAAACCGGAGATGCAGAAAAAATTGCGTCGGACTTGCTTTCAAAGCAGCCGAAAAATGTGGATGTCCTTCTCCTGAATTCTATGATTGCAAAGCAGAAGAACAATGCCGTTAAAAAAATTCAATATCTGAATCAGATTGTAGCGATTGAACCGAACAACCCTGAAGCCAATATTGAGCTTGGAAATGACCAGGCCACGAAAAGAAAGTACAGAAATGCACGAGATTATTATCTTAAGGCGTTAAAAGGAGACCCGAACAATATCGAGGCACTTTTTGGGCATGCAAAAATGTCTTATTATCTTCATAAGGATGATGACTCAAAGGCGAGCTTCAACAAAATTCTGGAATTAGACCCGTACAACGCGCCATCTTATTCATATCTTGCGAAATTTGAAGCAGAAGCAAGACATTTTAAAACCGCAACCGAATATCTGACCAAGGCTATTTCTTTGGAGCCGGATAACAGCGATTATTATCTTGATTTGGGAAATTACCACAGGGAGTCAAGAAAATTTGCGGAGGCAGAAAAAGCCTGGAAAAAGGCAGTTGAGCTTGACCCGGATTATTTTTTAGGATACGCGTATTTGGCGGGACTTTATGATGAGCAGAATAAATTTGACCTTGCCTACGAAAATTATTGGAAGGTCATTCAGAAAAATCCTGAATATTATTACGCTTACGAGTCTCTGGGAATGATTGCATGGCACAAGGAAGATTATGCGAATTCGATAAAATTCTTTGGCTCGGCATACAAGGCAAATCCGAACAATGTGTCTTATGCGCTTATGGTTGCCGCAAACTATCAAAAAATGAAAAAGCCACAGGATTGCAAAACTTTTACTGAAAAGGCAATGAAAAATCTCGACAGAAACTCGTTTGAATATCTGACCCTTAGACTTTTGCACGATATGACAGGAGATTCTACTCTCACACTAAAGGTTCAGAGCGAAGAAAGCAAAAAGAAAAAAGGAAAATATCTTTATTATCTGGCAGTGTACTGGGATTTAAAAGGAAAACTCGACTTAGCCCACAAATATTACGCCGAAGTTCTTGAAATTCAAGGAGCAGATTTCTTTGAATATCGTCTGGCGGAATGGGCTCAGTCACCGAAATGAAACGATTTTTCTTTAGTTTAGGATTTTTTTTGATTTTAGCCCTTTCTGTGAAGGCGGAAACGGCTTTTCAAAAAATTGAGCTTGATATGAACAATGAACTTGAAGCTGCTTTTTATGTCTCTGAAATTTCTGACGAGCTTTTTGCAAAAATGTGGGGAAAGTCATTCAAAGAGAACTGCACTTTGCCACGGAGTGAATTGCGTTATCTTCATCTTCTGCACAAAAACTTGGACGGGACTACAAAAGAGGGTGAGCTTGTCTGCAACAAAAAAATTGCTGATATTCTGATTCAGATTTTTAAAGAGCTTTATGAAGCGTCTTATCCTATTGAAAAAATCCGATTGATTGACGAATATGACGCTGATGATGAAACTTCTATGCGTGATAACAATTCTTCTTGTTTTAATTTTAGATTTATATCGCACACAACGACAGTTTCAATGCACGGGCAGGGGCTGGCGATTGATATAAATCCGAGATACAATCCGTATTACAAAATCGTCAACGGAAAGCCGAATATTGAACCTTTTAACGGAGCGGCATATCTCGACAGAAGCAAAGATTTCCCATACAAAATCGACCATAATGATTTGGCATTCCGGCTTTTTACAAAATCGGGCTTTGAATGGGGTGGCGACTGGAAGAATGTGAAAGATTACCAGCACTTTGAGTTTGTGGACTAGCGCTTTGATTTTTGATAAAATCGCTGTATGAAAATCTACAAATTGGGCGAAGAAGTTTTACGACAAAAAGCTGTTCCCGTAAAACCTGAAGAAATCAATGATTCACTTCGCGAAACTTTTAACGAAATGTTTGAAACAATGCTTGCGGCAGACGGCGTTGGCTTGGCTGCTCCGCAGATTGGCGATTCACGCCGCTATTTTGTAATTATTTCTGACGATGACATTCGCAGAGTTTTTATAAATCCACAGATAGTTTTTACCAGCAACGATTTATGTGATTATGAAGAAGGCTGTCTTTCTTTACCTGGCTTCAACGAAAATATAAAACGGCCCTCAAAAGTCACAGTTCAAGCGCTAAACGAAAACGGAAAGCCTTTTACGCTCAATGCCGAAGGCCTTCTTGCGCGAATTATTCAGCACGAAAATGACCATCTTGACGGAATTGTCTACATTGACAGAGGGGATCCGTCTTTTGCCGCAAAGGTCACAGAGCAAATGAAAAAGCGAGCTGAACGCGCTGCCAAAAAAGAAGCTGAAAAAGCAAAAAAAGCTGCCCGACTTGCCGCTAAGATTGCCGCAAAAGAAGCTAAAAAGAACAAATAGCAAAAAAAAATAAAATAAAAAAGGGTGTCCGACTTATTGGACACCCCTTGATAATGACTTTTGCTACAGTAAAGTGTTAGCGAGTCACGCTCTTATTTCAAAGAAATGTTCGAGAACTCAACATAAGAGTTTCGAGCTGCAAACAATCCTACATAAATATTTTTTGAATCAACAGATGTTAAATCAGCTTCGTAGGTTGCTGTGTCTTTTCCGTATTTTACAGTGTAAACATTGCCTTTCTTTGTGATTGAAAGGTCTACAACCTGGTCTTTTGCCGGAGCAGCCTGTCCTGCGTTCTTTGTCTCGTTAAGTTTTGTGTTTGTTCGCATCCAGCTTGAAGTGTATTCTGCACCAGTAGCGATTTTGAGAGCTGCCGCCGCAACATAGTCAGAATTGATTGAGTTGTCGAATTTGTCGATGTAAACATCGTCACGAGCCATAAGACCGAAAGCAACCTGATTGTTGTTTGCGAAATTAAGAATCTTCATTTTTGCAGTGAGAGTGAAATCTTTGTCAGCAGCAAGTTTCTGGAAGTAGAAGATGATTCCGTCAGAAGCAGAAGCGATTTTTCCCTGTGAAGATGAGCCGTCTTTTGAGCCAGCCCACATCTGAACGACGCCGCCTTTTTCTTCAATTCCGTATTTTTCTGGGTCAGCGATTTTTTCTCCGCCGCCACAATCACCGAATACTGTTCCGTACCAAGGTGCTGTTGTCTGGTGAATACCGCTTGCATCTTCTTCTGGAATAAATTCAGAATATTTTGGAATGATGTAGTCAAGGTTTTTAGCAAAAGGAAGCAATTCTTCTGTTGGAGCCGCTGCCTTTTTGTTGACGAGCTTTGCAAATTTTTTGTCGCCTGCCGCTACGGCCTGAATAACATCATAAGCAACAACAGAAGCGCCATAGCCGTTCAAGTGAGTGTTGTCGACAGATGCAGGTTTGTGTGAAAGCTGTGCGTGGAATTTTGCAGTTCCTTCGTCTCCGGCAGCTTCATATCGTTCTTTTGTGATTTTTGTAAGGTCAACGACGAGAACGCCAGTTTCTTTTCCTAAATCACGGATTGCCTGAGCATAGTCACCGCCTGGGAAACCTGGAAGGTCTTTTGTAACATGAACATAAGAACCTTCGTATGCTTTGCCAGGAGCGCGGCGTACGATTGGCGTACAGAGGATTGGAGTAGCCTTTTTGTCGAGAGCGAGCTTAATGTAGTTCTCGTACAAGCTGTTTTTGAAAGAGCCGGCTTCTTCTTTTGAGCCGTTAGGATTTGTATAGCGAGATTCCTCAGCTTTTTCGTCATTGTGACCGAAACCGATGATGAGATAGTCGCCCTTTTTGATGCTGTTCTTGAGGGCAGTGTAGTTCTTTTCAGTCAAGAAAGATTTTGAAGAGCGTCCTGACATTGCAAGATTGATAACTTCGACTTTTTTAGGGAGAAGATAATCCTGTAATTTTGTGCCGTATCCGTAGCGTGGATAGAAATAAGGGTCGTTGAAAGCACTGAGAGTTGAGTCACCAACGACATACAATTTTGTACCTTTTGTGTTTGCGATTTTTTCGACAGCTTCGACTTTTTCAACTTTTTCGTTGTTAGCGATAGCGTCTTCCAATGCAAACGCAGAGAAAGAAAGACTTGCCAAAAGTGCAAGACTTGCAGCCAAGATTTTTTTCATCTTTTTGCTCCTTTTAAAAATTTGATTAATATTATACACCGATTTTTTTAAAATGATAATAGGGAACCTCTAAAAACTTCAGTTTTTAGAGATACCCAATACCCTTTCAAAACAGAGTGAATTTTTTCAGGAAATGTTTTAAAATACAGGTGAGGTTTTGAGATAAAATCAGAATGTCGCTTTACCCAAAAAAGAGAGGAAATTTTTATGAATAATTTTACTTACTATGCACCAACAAGGGTTGTATTCGGAAAAGGAACTGAAAATGAAGTCGGGAAGCTTATTAACGAGCAACTAACAAGCGTTAGTAAGAAGGTTCTCCTTCATTATGGAAGCGGAAGCGTTAAAAAGACAGGATTGCTGGATAAAATAAAAAAATCACTTGATGACGCGGGAATTTCTTATGTTGAGCTCGGAGGAGTCGTTCCAAATCCAAGGCTTACTACCGTTCGTAAGGGAATAACTCTTTGTAAAGAAAAAGGAGTGGATTTTATTCTAGCAGTTGGAGGCGGTTCTGTAATTGACAGCGCAAAGGCGATTGGTTATGGTGCGACTAATGATTTTGATGTCTGGGAAATTTTTGAAAAGCGCGCAAAGCCTGCAAAATGTCTTCCAATTGGTGTCGTACTTACCATTGCGGCAAGCGGAAGTGAAATGAGTAACAGTGCAGTCATTACGAACGAAGACGGCTGGAAAAAACGCGGCTCAAATTTTGACATTTGCCGTCCCCGCTTTGCGATTATGAATCCTGAGCTTACGATGACTTTGCCAGAATACCAGACGATGTGCGGTTCTACAGATATTTTGATGCACACGATGGAACGATATTTTACGAGCCAGGGAAATATGCAGATTACAGATGGAATCGCAGAAAGCCTTATGCGAACGGTTATCGACAATACGCGAATTCTCCTTAAAAATCCGAATGATTATGATGCCAGGGCTGAAATAATGTGGGCAGGAAGCTTAAGCCATAATGATTTGACAGGGCTTGGAAACGGTGGGAATGATTTTGCAAGCCACAGACTTGAGCACGAGATTGGCGGAATGTTTGATGTTGCGCATGGGGCTGGTCTTGCCGCAATCTGGGGAACTTGGGCTCGCTATGTTTATAAAGATTGCCTTCCCCGATTTAAAAAATTCGCTCTTAATGTCTGGAATGTCGGAAATTCTGGAAGCGACGAAGAAATTGCCCTGAAAGGAATTGAAGCTGTCGAGAATTTCTACAGGGAAATAAAAATGCCAACAAATCTTCGTGAGCTTGGAATAAATCCAACCGATGAGCAGATTTCTGAATTAGCAAAAAAATGCGCTGTCTCAACAGGTGGAAAGGTTGGCAGCGCAAAAGTCCTCTACGAAGAGGATATGAAAAAAATTTTTGAAAACGCCCGGTAAAAAGCTTTATTTTAAAATCTCGTCAGCAAGTTTTTCAAGGGCGGCGACAGTTTCCTCTGTCTGAGCGATTTTTACGGTGACTTTTGTGTCAAGAATCTGAATGTTTTTGCTTGATTCAAACATAGCAGCCATTCCCTTGGCCGCCATCGGAGCCCAGCTTCCGTTTTCAATGAAAGCAATCCTTCGGTTCTGGTAATTTCGCTCAGTCAGGTGGTCGATAAATTCCTTCATTTTTGGGAAAACTCCGCCATTATAAGTCGTTGTTGCCAGAACGAGCTTTCCGTAGCGGAAGGCATCCTCAACGCACTCATAAATGTCTTCGCGCGCAAGGTCGAAAATCGCAACTTTCGGGCATCCCTTTGTTTTTAGAATCTCAGCAAGTTTTTCTGCGACTTTTTTTGTGTGACCGTAAACCGAAGTATATCCGATTGCAAGGCCTTCAGTTTCTACTCCGTAGCTTGACCAAATATCATAAAGTCGTAGCGCTTCTTTCGCTTCTTCTCCAGTCAAAACAGGTCCGTGAAGAGAAGCAATTGTTTTTATTTCAAGATTTGCAGCCTTTTTAAGTACTGCCTGAACATTCGCGCCGAATTTCCCCACAATTCCAAAATAATATCGGCGAGCCTCACAAGCCCAGCCTTCAGGATCTTCAACATCATTTGCGCCAAATTTTCCGAAGCCATCTGCGCTAAAAAGCACTTTTTCGCTGGATTCATAGCTCATAATGACTTCGGGCCAGTGGACATTTGGAGCGGCGATAAAATTGAGGGTGTGGCTTCCGAGTTCAAGTTTACTTCCTTCTGCAACGACAAGCTGCTTTTCGGCAAAATCCTCCCCGAAAAGCCCTTTCATCATTACAAAAGCCATTTTTGAAGAGACAATTTTTGCCTCTGGAAAAGCTTCGGTAAATTTTTTGATATTTGAAGAATGATCCATTTCCATGTGCTGAACGACGAGATAATCAGGATTTTTGCCATTCAAAGCTGCTTTTATGTTGGAAATCCATTCATCTCCGAAATTTTCGTCAACGCTGTCCATAACGGCGATTTTTTCGTCAAGAATGATGTAGGAATTGTAAGCCATTCCCAGTGGAACATCGAACTGTCCTTCAAAAAGGTCGATTTTGTGGTCATTTACGCCAACATATTTGATTGTTTCTGAAATATTCATATTTTTCTCCCTAATGATATTTATAAGTTTTTCTACTGGGCAGAGCCTCTGAAGTCAGAAATTGAGTTGAAGCCCTTCGAGAGCATATATTTTTTGAGACCCTTTACAATTTCTGTCATTGCGAGAGGATTTGAGAAAGTCGCCGTTCCGACCTGAATTGCAGCGGCTCCCGCCATTAAGAATTCAACTGCGTCCTGCCAGCAAGAAATTCCGCCGAGTCCCACGACCGGGATTCTTTCGCCTTCAGGAAGCTTGTTCATTGTCTGAACGACATCGTACACCATTCTGAGCGCAATCGGCTTGACTGCAGGTCCGCTAAAGCCCGCGCGAATGTTGTCAAAGACTGGTCTGCCAGTGTTTAAATCTATCGACATCGCCTGAAAGGTGTTTACCAGGCTTAAAGCGTCAGCCCCGGCCTCACGAACAGCCATCGCTATTCCGATTAAATCTGGTGCGTTCGGAGTAAGCTTTACCATAAGAGGCTTTTTTGTCACTTCACGGACAGCCTTCGTAACTGTCGCGGCAGATTCACAGTTCATTCCAAAAGACATTCCGCCCGCCTTTACATTCGGACAGCTGATATTAAGCTCAATCATTGGAACATCTGTTTTATCAAGAAGCTTTGCCCCTTCGACATAAGTTTCCAGCGATGAGCCGGAAAGATTTGCTATTGTGACAGGCTTTAACTTTAGCATAGACGGAAGCTCATGCTCGATAAAATGTTCGATTCCGGGGTTTTCAAGGCCGATGGAGTTTATTAAGCCAGACGGAGTTTCAACAAGACGAATTCCTGAGTTCCCGGGACGAGCCTGTAAAGTAAGACCCTTCGAGCAGATTCCGCCAAGCTCACTTACATCAAAAACGCTTGCATATTCACTGCCATAGCCAAAGGTTCCGCTTGCCGCAATCACAGGATTTGCGAATTTTACGCCGGCAACTTTGACAGATAAATCTGGTTCATTTTCATTTCCTGCAGTTGATTTTCCAATCGGCTTATTTTTAGCTGGCTCAAACTGCAGGATTTCGCCGGCAAAAACAGGACCGTCTTTACAGCAGCGTTTGTTTCCTTCGGTTGTGGTAATCGTACAGCCAAGACAAGCACCCACGCCGCAGGCCATGCGATTTTCCATACTTAAATAAGATTTTACCCCTGCTTCCTTACAGATTTTCTGAACAAAGTTAAGCATTGGACTTGGGCCACATGCGTAAACTACCGAATATTCGTTAGTTTTGAGAACCTCTGCCGTAAGAGCGGCCGGTAACATTCCGTGAATTCCGACAGAACCGTCATCTGTTGTAACGACAAGATTTTTTGGGCGAACGAATCCCAAACCGTAAGAACCGCTTTTAAAGCTTGCATAAAAATCATAAGATTCTTCTTTAAGATTCATTGCAAAGCCTGCAACCGGAGCGACTCCGATTCCACCGCCAACGATACAAACTTTGTCAGATTCTTTTGGAAGAGGAAAAGAATTTCCCAGAGGACCAATCAGCTCCAGCTCATCGTTTTTTTCGAGAGAGCAAAGTTCTTCTGTCCCATTGCCTTTTTTTAAGATTAAAAATTCAAGATAAGCTGCATGGGCTGCCCTTCGAGCCATATAAACGCTAATAGGGCGACCGAGCAAATGACCTGATTTACTTGAACGCAAAAGATAGAACTGACCAGGAGCGGGAACAGGAACGTCAGTTGTCGACCGCCCAATGTCATTGAGCATCAAAACCCTAAGATTCCAGACACTTCCAAAGGGCATTGCTCCCTGTTCAATATCGCAATCAGTTACAACGCCTTTTCCAAAAACTGGCAATGGTTCGCCTTTACAGTCGGTAATTTGTTTCATAAGTCGCCTCGCGTGTTAATCAGCACTTCCCTAGAATCTCCAGATAACGCCCAGAGTTGGCTGAATTACAAAATTTCCAAACAAGCTGTAGTCATCTGTTAGAATTTCACTTTTTTTGGAAGATTTTGAAGAAGTCTCGTATTTGTATTCGATTTTTGCATCCCCTGCAATTAAATATCTTGCCGCAATATTCGCATAAAATCCAAATCTTTCTGAAAAATGAAAAACAGCGAAAATATCTGCACCAAAGCTGAATGTGACAAGAGAAAGTGAAGTCGTTAAATCATCATATTTCACACCGTTTAATTCTTCGCCTTCAGAATTAACAGAATATTGAGACATTTCAACGCCCATCATTGCCGTGCTTCCGAAAAGAAACCTGTCTGTACGCACGAAGGAATACCCGACTCCAAAGGAAACATTTTCAAAAGCACCGATATTCGTGTTTTTGTCTGTTTGAATTGAAACATCCTTTGAAGTTGCGACACCGATAGCGACATTTGCCTTGGCAGTGAAACCATTTTCATGAAAACCGATATAAGAGCCGTCTATACCATAACCAAGTTGAGTTATGTCATCAGCATTTTTTTTGTCGACACCAATCGACAAGTCTTCGAAGGTTAGTCCCGCCGCAATATTGTTTGTCCAGGTTTTTGCAAAAGAAAAATTTGCGAGAAATAAAAAAAAGACAGAAATAAGAAAAATTTTCTTCATCAGTACATTATCGAAGATTTTTTAAATAAAAACAACTGTCGAAATTAATTATCTATGGTATAATTTGACTATGAAAAAAGTTCTTGCGCTATGCCTGTTTTTTCTGTTTTTTCTGTTTCCGATTTTTTCAATAGATTTTCCAGCTAAGCTTTCGGGCGGTGCAAAAATTTCGATTTTTTCAGTTAATTATTCAGATACATCTCATTCGCTTTTTTCTAAAAGCTGTCTTCGCATTTATGACAAAAAAAATGATTTTGATGTTCTTGTAGATTTCGCGCATTTTGACAATTTTGACGATGAGTTTTTCGGACTAAAATTCTTTTTTAAGAATAAAAAAGCAAAGATAAAGATAGAGCCGTTTTTTGAATATTTTATGGAAAATTCAAAACGAAATAATGTTAGTTTGACAGAATCTGTTTTGCAGCTAAATCCTCAGAAAGTGAATTATATTTATAGTTTTATTTTAAATCTTTATAAGGCTCTGCCAGATTATGAATATGATTTTGACATTCAGACGAACAATTCAGAAACACACATTTCTAGAATTTTACACGATGCTGACCGAATGAAGAGTGACAAAACTATCGTTAGTTATTCTTTTTCGGAGATTTCCCGTCATAAGCTGAATTATAAAAAGCTCGGTGATTGCTTTGCACTTCTTTCTGATAAAGAAGTTTTAGATTTCGGAGAGCAGGATTTTACGGAGATTTTTCATGACGAAAAACTATCGTTAGTTATTTTGTTGAGTATTGTGACAGGTCTTCTGCTTTTTCTGACTGTATATCAGGTTTTGACATATTTCTATCCAAAAATGTATATTATTTCGATTTTTGCAAGCGCTGAATTTTTTGATTTCCTGATTTTGTTTTTTTCGGGGCTTGCAGGCTTTTTAATTTTGTATCAAGACCTTTTTTCAGCACAAACGCTTTTCCGAAACAACTTCCAATTTTTATTTTTGTCTCCTCTTCACTGCGTTATAGCCTTTTCAGTATTCAGACCCATAAAGAGCCAGAAATTTAATTTTTACTATTGGTCGCTCACCTCATTTCTTTCGATTGTCTATCTGATTGGAGTTTTAATTGCATATCACAAAATACCGCTGGTGAATCTGTTTTTTGTTCTTCCGATTCTTATCAGGACATCGTATTTTACTTTTCTTTCACTTGACATAAAAAAAGAGCGTACTTTTAAACCGTACGCTCCCTTAGTCAAATTCTTGGATTTGATTAGTTCCTAACTTTTGTAAGCTCAATGTCAAATGCGAGGTAAGCTCCGCCAGGAATTACACCCGGAATGCCGTTCTCGCCGTAAGCCTGACTTGGAGGAAGGACAATCGTTCTTTTTTCGCCAAGTTTCATATCCTGAACCATAAGGTCGAAACCAGGAATCATCTGTCCGCCAGCTGTAGTAAACTCAAGAGGACCACGGCCTTTTGACTGATCGAAAACCTGACCGTTTACGAAATAACCTTTATATTCAACGGCAACAGCTCTTTTTCCGCCGATTTTGTTTCCACTTCCTTCTTTTGTAGTCTTGTAATAGATACCGTTTGAATCCTTGCTGAATCCAGGGAATTTTTCTTCGACTTCTTTGATTTTTGCAGCAGCAGCAGCTTTTGCCCTCTCAGCGTTCTTTGCCGTGACTTCTTTTGCTTCGCGGTCAAAATCTGCCTGAGTAGCAGTGAATTTCTCTGCATCTGCACCCTGACGCACGATTGTTAATTTAACGATTTTATCGCCCTGCTGAACCGCATTAACGACAGCCTGACTGTCTGCGTTTACAACCTGACCAAAGATTGTGTGTTTCTGGTTGAGCCAGTCTGTCGGAACATGAGTGATAAAGAACTGGCTTCCGTTTGTGCCAGGACCTGCGTTCGCCATTGCAAGATATCCCGGTTTGTCAAAGTTGAGGCTTGAATCAAATTCATCAGCAAACCGGTAACCAGGACCGCCACGGCCAGTTCCCTCTGGGTCTCCGCCCTGAATCATAAAGTCAGCGATAACACGGTGGAAAGTAAGACCGTCATAAAAATGCTTGCCCTTGTGAGCGTCGAGAGTGCCTTCTGCAAGACCAACAAAGTTAGTTACAGTGAGCGGAGTCTTTTTATAGAAAAGCTCAAGCACGATTGGGCCTTTGCTCGTCTCCATAATTGCAAAAACGCCATCTTTTCCTTTAATCGCGTCCAACGATTTGTCCATAGGTTTACATCCTCCAAAAGAGATTGCAAGCAACGCAAAAATTGCCGCAAACAGATTTTTTTTCATTTTATGCTCCTAGATTTTGCTGAAAAGCAATGCAGAGAATATATCATATTTACAGGGGATTTTCTATACTTCCCCCATCTCCTTGACAAACCACTTGACTCAAAGTTGTCAAAGCAAAGGCTCACTTCATTTGCCCGCTGATTGTATGACTGCCTGTCGGCACGAATCTTTGTTATGACAAATTTTTATGCATACGCATAAGTTTTTATTTCTTCTAACTGTGGTGCAAGTTCCATCTTCGCATTTCTTATATCAATGTCATCCTGTAAGGACATAAAATAACTATCAGATAATCCAAAAAATTTTGCCAACCTTAATGATGTATCTACAGTTATCTTTCTGCGGTTATGAAGAATATCCTGAATGCGGGAAGTCGGAACATTTATTTCCTGTGCAAGTTTATATGCAGAAATTCCAAGTGGAATAAGAAATTCTTCGTTGAGGATTTCTCCGATTGTTGGTGTTTCGATAAAATCAGACATAGTTTGCTCCTAGTGGTAATCCACAATCTCTACATTGTAATAATGCCCGTCTTTTTCTGTAAAACAGACACGCCACTGATCATTTATGCGGATTGAGTGCTGACCTTTTCTGTCCCCGACAAGCTGCTCAAGGTGATTACTTGGGGGAACTCGTAAATCTTCCAGGCACTTTGCATTATCTATCATCATGAGTTTTCGTAAAGCAACTTTCTGAATTGTAGTTGGAAGTCGTTTTGAGAACTTCTGATTGTAAATAAGTTCTGTTTCTTTATCCGCAAAACTCTTTATCATAATTTTATTATATACGCATTGCGTGTATATGTCAAACAGACAGTTTTCAAGCTGTATAAAGCCATGTAGTACCGCTTCCTTGTGCAAACCCTAAAAGGTCGTCTGTCCATCCCTGATATTTTCGACTGGAAGTGCTGCATTTTCTTCTTAAAATTTCTATGGTTAAATTTTAACTTTCTTGTCATTTTAGATATTCTTTCAATGTCAGTATTTTTATATTTTTCTCTTGTTAGATTCTCGATTTAGTGGTACTCTATTGCTAATATTTTCAGGTAATTTTTCGTGTCATTTCAACGAACTGTTTGTCACTTCGACTGAAGCGAAGCGGAATGGCGAGTTTCGCATACGCTCGCTCGAAATGACAAAACTTCAAAAATGACTCTAATTTTAACCCTTTACAGGAGGACAAAACATGTCCAGAAAGAAACAGTCAATGGACGGAAACCAGGCTGCAGCTCATGTCGCTTATGCGTTCACAGAAGTCGCTGGTATCTATCCAATCACTCCTTCTTCACCAATGGCTGACTGGGTAGACAACTGGTCTGCCGCAGGTCAGAAAAACATTTTCGGTAACAAAGTAAAAGTTATTGAAATGGAATCAGAAGCTGGTGCTGCTGGTACAGTTCACGGTTCATTGGCATCAGGTGCGCTCACAACCACCTTTACTGCTTCACAGGGCTTGCTCTTGATGATTCCGAACATGTACAAGATTGCTGCCGAGCAGCTTCCTTGTGTGTTCCATG
>CALGGS010000131.1 GCA_937915735.1 uncultured Treponema sp. | reverse complement strand
TTGCAGCATCTTAAAAAGTGTGGAATCTTCGCCGCTGAACATTCCCCAGACTTCTGAGTTTTCTTTCTGCGGCTCGGTCAGGAACAAGCCTTTTTCTTCAAAACTTTCCCTTGTATTCATCGTTTTCCCCCTGATTTTCAATTCTTTGGATTTCTTTTGTGGCTTCCAGCGTTCGGAAATACTTTTTGATTGGCGAGAGAACGCTTTCAATCGTGCCTTTTTCGCCTTTCAGCATGTCGATTTTGCCCCTGAAAATTTCCTTGCCCTCGATTTTGACAAAAAGACTGAAATCACAACCCGGAGGAAGCTGACCGATATGAAAAGCTGGAAGAACGATGTCTTTTTTCCAAAGCTCCGAGCGGAAATCCTGCATCTGCTCTTTAAAGCCCTTTTCGCCAGCTTTGCTTTGCCTGTCCTGAGTTAAGAGGGGAAGAAAATGCGGCGAAAGAAAAATGCTGTTCTCGCCGGAAAGTGAAAGCTCTTGTTCCACAAGCTCTTTTGGAGAAGTCTTTTTTTTAGGAAAAAGTTTTTCATAGAGTTTTACGAGGAGGGCTGCCACAAAGAAGACGAGGCAAAATCCCAGCCCGATTGAGAAACCAATTCCGACCCAGATAAAAATTGATGTTACTGTGTTCATACCACTTACTAGGAGAGAGACTTGCAGAACTTGACACTTTTATTTTGAAAGGAGAAATTTCTGAAAAAAGCCTTTTACTCTCTTGACGAACTTGTATTTTTTCTTTCAATAATAGAGTTACAATAAATTTACAAACAAAATTCAAAAACACGGAGTTTATGATGAAAAAGAAAATTTCACTTATCTTTGCTTCCTTATTTTTGGTCTTTGCCTTGTGGGCGCAGAATCCCACCAAAGATTTCCCCTACTATTATTACAACAGCTCAGAAAGAGATTACTATGATTATGCTCCCGTTATGCGCTATTCCGGCAAAGTCCTGGAAGACAATAATGAGTGGACTGTTACATTGTATAAAAGCGGAAACACTCATTACATCGTCACCCAGTACAAATCAGGGAAGCAGGAGAGCGAGGCTACGCTAAAGAGCGTCCTTAAAAAGCACAAGTCTGTTTACAAGGAACTTGATTCAAAAATCGACGCGGATAAAGGCACGGATTATAATGTCTGCCTGCTTTTCTTTGATTATGGCTACAATCTGATTTGCTCGGCTCAGTACAGCGAGAATTACTAAGGGGAAGCAAAAAATGAAAAAAGTGATTTCTGTGCTTCTGCTCGTTACGACGGCCAGCTTCTGCCTTTTTCCTGCCGACAAATATGAGAAAATCGCCAGTGAAACTTGCAAGGCAGTGACAGGCTCTCCTTTGAATTCGACAGCCTCTTCATCGGAGGAAAAAACTGGGCTTACCACTGGCGAAAAAGTTGCCGTCGGTGCTGTTGCTCTCGGTGCGGCCGCTTTGCTTGGGGCATCCTTGCTTTCAAAGGACAAATACGAAAAAATCGCCGATAAAGCATACGAAGCCTCAAAAAGCGAATGAATTTCCTGAAAAAAGCGTCAATTCTTCTCTTGTAGAAGGCTAATTAAAAACGATGCGTATTTTTTACAGGAGAAGAAAATGGACAGTCAGATGTCGCAAATGTTGCGGGAAGATTTTATTTCAAAAGTCATTGCGGAAAAAGAAAGTCTTCGCGAAAATTTCAGAGAAAATGCGGGGCAGGTCGAAGCATTTTACCGCTCATTAAAGGGACTTTCTCTTTTTGAATTAAAAGAGATTTTTCCGGCTCCGCGGGCCGTCGTTGAGCAAAGCATTTATGACGCTACCAGCGAGATTATTTCAGCACGAAACATTGAGGAATGTGCCTTCGCTTCCATCTCGCTTTTCCGTCCGAAAACCGTGAGAAAATCGGATCCAGAGCTTTTTAAAAAAGACATGGAATTATTGCAGGCTCTTTTCTTCTTTTTGATTCGGGAGCTTTTCGGCTCAGATGAAAAAACCGAGCTGGCATTAAATGACGGAAGCTGGTGTGAGGCAGAAAAACAGGCCGAAATCCTGAACGATTTTTCCACGCGTTTCGATTTTTGCAAAAAACAGCCTTTCACGACTTTTGATTTCACCAGCTTTGAGGGAAATCACTTTGAGGCAAACGAAAGCATTCTCCGCCTTTTTTCAAATTTTACCCCGGATAGCACTGGCGGCCTTTCCAAAGAAAAAATCATCAACGAAGTGAATTTCGTGCGCGAGCAGCAGAAATCCCTGCTTCAGATTTTCCCAAACACGCGGAAAAACGATTATTCTGAATCAGGCGCAAAAAAGGAAATCGCTGAGAAATTAAAGAATCTTGAATCTCTTAAAAATCTGGACTTCGGTTTTATCGTCCCGGATTTTACCCAATTTTTCTTCGCCGGCGATGATAATCTGAAAAATCCCTTTGTCCGTAAAATTACCTGCAAATTTTTTCAGGAATCCGAGATGGAATGGAAGAATGAAAAGCCCCAGATCCGCTACAGACAGAAGGGGCTTAAAATCATAGCAAGAAAATCTGACCGAGCGACCAATAAAAGCGCCCTTCGAACTAAGTTTTTGTACCCGGAGCGAAATATGATTACCCATATCAGTGAGAATTTCGCCGTCTACAATCTTTTCGGAAAGGAATATCTTGATTTTCAGATGCACTATTGGGAGCGTCTGGTTTTGTCTTCACTTTTTGATGCCCGTGAATATCTGAAAGAACTTGGCAAAGAGGAAGGCAAAAAGGAGAATAGTGAAAAACTCCTTAGAATCCTCAATCATTATTTTAAAAAAATCTGCTCCAAACTGGAACTTTCTTGTGAGGATGACGATGCATTGTGGAGCACAGTCTTTGATGAGAACGGAGATTTTAAAATCAACGCAAAAATGCTCGGCCAGACGAATTTGTACAACGAGGCTCTTCTGAATGATGATGAAATCACCCACTTGAGAAAATTTTTGAGCTTCCTTTATTGCACAGGCAACGAAAAAGAAGATTTTTTCGAGAAGAACAAGACGGTCATTCAAATCTACCTGATTTACCTGACTTTTGAATTCGCAAAGATGGATAAAGGCGAAAATACGGAGAAAATTTAAAAATTCGCAAGAAAAAAGCGGAAAGTGTCAATTTTCTGAAATGATTTTCCATAGTAAATGGCAAGAAGTATGAATGGAGGAAATATGGCACTTAGTTATGACATTTTGCGGGTTAAGGAAAGGCAGATTGAGAGTCTTAAAGAAAAACTCGAAAGGTCTGAAAAGGAAGTCCTGAAACTCAGGAAAGAAAACGCTGAATTCAGGCGGCAAATTTCCTGGGGAATAAAAAAATCTGAGTCTGATGAAAGGCCGTTTGACTGCGACGAAGAAAATTGCAGGAAAATCACGGAACTCAGGGCGGAAAATGAGAAACTCCTTTCGGAAATCGAAGAACTGAAAAATGAAAATGCGGCACTTGCTGATTCTGAAGGGAACAATACCGCTTCAAAGGGCTTGCTTCTGCTCAAAATTCCCTGCGGTGAGAAAAATCTCTTTGAAAACGAAATCGAGGATTACCTTTACGACATTTTGTATTCTTCTTTGGAAAATGAAAAATTTAATTTTCCTGCCAACAAGCGTGACGAGCATTTCAGGAAGCAGGATATAACAGAAGAATTACTTGAAAAACGCACTTTCAACTGGGAAAAATCCGAAACATTCCGCCGCCTCCATGAAATTCACGAAGTCCTGGAGGACAAAAATCTTGAAAAGCTCAAAGGCTGTGGCTTCACCAGGCGGGAAAAATGCAAGAACTACCCCAAATACTTCTTTTTCAGGGAGCGTTATCAGTTCACATTTTCCCTCACTCCCCACGACGGAAACGCCTCAAAGCAGCAGCTTAGGGAAATCCGAAAAAGATGCTTCCTGGTGAGCGGCAATCGTAGTGTAAAAATCGCAAAGTAAGTAAACTTTATAATAGAAAATCATATTCGAGGTGAATTTTATGAAAAAGATTGTGTATTTTTTTGTTCCGATGAAAAAAATGGGAGATGAGAATCTTCTTGATTACGGGGAGACGGGAAATGTCAAATCAGCCTGCCACCAAAAAGTAAGATTCGGTCTGAACGCAGCCCTTGCCGGTGAAATCAAGGCTGATGATGACGTAAAACTCGTTCTTGTGCGAACTATGACCAAAAAAGACGAGCTTAACGCCAATTCGCTTGAAAATATTGAGCTTTTTAAGGCGGAACTCTCGTCTTTGCTTGGAAAAAAAATCGAGCCTGTGGTAATCGAAGGGGAATTTTCGGAGACAAAGGCCGATATGGAAAAAGTCTACCGCGCTCTTTTGGGAGAACTTGAGGAAGAGGCCGAGATTTACGCCGACACAACTTTTGGCCCGCGGCTGAACCTGATGATAATCATGAATGTGCTCAACTTTGCCCAGCGATTTTTTGACGCGGACATAAAACTGATTCTGAACTCAAAAGTTCTCTTTGACAAGGACAATAAGCCCATCGATGGCAGTCAGGAGCTTTTTGATGTCTCTCCTTTTTATTATCTGAACAACCTTACGAACACCATGCAGGCCAGTGACGGAAAGGAGGCTCTCAAGGCTCTGGACGCTTTCTTTAAATTATAAGGGGCATTTATGGAAGACAGAAATAAAATCGAAGAGAAAATTCTGGCCCTTATTTTCGGAAAGAAAGATGATAGCGGAAATCGTCAGAAAAACGGTCTTGTCTCTGTGCGAAAAAAAGCGGATTATAAAAATCTTGCGGAATATCAGAGACTCCAGATGCGAATTCCCCACTTGATTTGGAAGTATGCTGAAATTTTGTTTCCCCATGGAATTCGTGTGGCACAAAAAGGAAGTAAAGGAATTATATGCCGTCTTTGTGACAGCGGTGAGGAAATCAACGAATTTTTGAGAAATTTCGTAGAAACATTTGAGCCGGACACTTCAAGAAATGAAGAATATGTCCTTCACTATATTACAAAAGTTCTCCGTCAGAAAATCTGTGAAGCGGGGATAAGAAAGGCGAATGAGGACAGGCGGCAGGGAATAAGACTCACTGACAATAAAAATGATGACTCCCATGACAAGGCTTTTGCCGATTTAGCAAAAATATGTGATGAATACGGAAAAAACATCCGTGAAAAAAATACTGCGGAATGGCTTTCCTCTCAGACCGGGAAAAAGGTGGAAAAAATCAAAGATTTGATAGACTCCCACTCATT
>CALGGS010000130.1 GCA_937915735.1 uncultured Treponema sp. | reverse complement strand
TTTAATATTTCTTCACTTTCTGCCCTCGTTGCTTCAAGCTGCGGTCAGGTCATGGCAAAGCATGGAAACAGGGCGGTCTCGTCAAAATCGGGCGCGGCGGACTTTTTTGAGGCTTTGGGAATCAACATCATGGCAAAACCAGAGAAAACAGCCGAACTGATTAAGAAAACTGGTTTCGGCTTTTTGATGGCGCCGGTCTATCACGCTGCAATGCGTTTTGCGGCTCCAATCCGAAAGGCTCTGGGCGTAAAAACGATTTTCAATGTGCTCGGCCCTCTCTTAAATCCTGCAAATGCAGAATATGAAGTTCTTGGAGTTTATTCAAAGGACCTGCTCAAAGATTACGCTCATGCGGCAAAAGCTCTGGGAGCAAAGCGGGTCATGGTGGTTAATTCTGACGACGGCTACGATGAGATTTCCCCATGCGCGCCCACAAATGTCTATCAGATTGACGAAAAAGGCAATGAAAATCAGTATGTGATTGATCCTGCAAACTTCGGTATCACTGACGCTGACGAAAACGAGCTTTACGGCGGAAACGGAAGCGACAACGCAAAACTCGCCCTTGAAGTGCTCAATGGCGGCGGACGGAAGACAATCCGCTATGCCGTGGGCTTGAACGCGGCGGCAGTCCTCTACTTGGGAGGAAAAGTCCGCACTCTTAAAGAAGGCTACGCCCTGGCACTGGAAGCAATTGATTCAGGAAAAACCCTTGCCAAACTGCAGGAGATACAGAAGGTGAGCAACGAACTGAACGCTGCATAAAAAAGCAAAAAAAAGCTGCCCTGAGAAGAAAATCTTTGGAAAGGGCAGTTTTGAGGATTTCATTTATCCGCTGCCTCAATGTAACTGGGAAATTCGTGGAAAACCTGGCGATGAGTTGCTGCTGAATTACAACGTGAACGTCTGGTAAAGGTACAGTGCCCCCCCCTTGCGAATTTATGAGACTTTTCCTTGACGAATAATTTTCTTGCTATTATTATTTTACTCGGTTGTAACCGAGTCGATTTTATCCGAGTAAAAGGAATTTTCTATGGTGGAAGATGAAATATTTTTAGGCAGAAAAGAAAGCATAAAATCAATTTCAAATTTTTTGAATTCGAGCAAAGATAATGCCGCTCTCATTTATGGTCGCCGTCGGGTTGGTAAAACAGAATTGATTAAGCATTGCCTGAAGAAAACAAATACAACTTCCATTTATTATGAGTGCAAAGAGACTTCTGATTTGAATAATGCCAAATCCCTTGCCGAAATTATTGCGGAAACTTTCGGCCTGCCGCCATTAGCCTTTGATAGTTTTGAATCAAGCCTTGCCTTTCTCTATAAGCAGGCTCAAGAAAAAAATTTGATTCTTGTGATTGATGAATATCCTTATATCCAGAAAGTTGTCTCAGGCTTGGATAGCATAATTCAGTCTCTTATCGACAATAATAAATCCACTTCAAAGTTAAAGCTTATTCTCTGCGGCTCGTATGTGGAAACAATGAAGTCTTTGCTTTCGGAAGAAAATCCTCTTTTTGGTCGCTTTGATTTGATTATGAATCTTAAGTCTATGGATTATTATGAATCCGCGCTCTTCTATAAAGATTTCTGTGACGAAGATAAGGTTCGTTTGTATTCTGTTTTTGGAGGAATTCCTTATTACAACAAGCGTATAGATTCATCAAAAAGTGTTAGGCAAAATATAATTGATTTGATTGCCAGTCCGGGAAGCCGTTTTGAAAATGAAGTTCAGATGCACCTGAAATCCGAAATCTCCAAAATGCAGAATGCCTATGAAGTTTTTGAAGCTCTTGCAAAGGGATTCGTACGATTCAAAGATATCCTGTCCCAGTCTCAGGTTTCAAGTTCACCAACTCTGGCAGATGTCCTTGACAAGTTAATAAGTATGGATGTGGTTGCAAAAGAATCTCCGATTAACGATGAGAATAACAAGAAAAAAGCAGGATATTATATTTCAGACCAACTTACTTTGTTTTATTTCAAATACATTTACAGAAATCTTTCCAGACTTGCAGTAATGGCTCCAGATGTTTTTTATGATAAATTTATTGAAGCGGATTTTGAAGAGCATTATGTGCCTCTGGCTTTTGAACAGATTTGCAGGCAATTTTTAATCCGAAAGAATCGTTCAGGGGAATTAACAGACTCTTTTGAAAAAGTTGGAAAATACTGGTACGATGATTCTGTAAATCACAAAAACGGAGAATTTGATGTTGTCACTGAAAATAATGGCAGCTATATTTTCTACGAAGCAAAGTTCCGGGATGAAAAACTGGATTCAAAGCTCATTTTGGATGAGATTCAGCAGGTGAAAAACACAGGATTACTTTGCGGCAAATACGGATTTTTCTCTAAATCTGGATATAAGGAGATTGATGAAACTTATAAAAAACAGCTGATTCTTTATGAGCTGGAAGATTTGTATAGAGAATAATGCCAACTTAATGTCTTTCCGCGTAAAGCAAAAAAAGCTGCCCTGAGAAGAAAATCTTCGGAAGGGGCAGACTCATCCCTGATAAAATCCCCGCCCTGCAGGGCAAGGCGGGGATGCGGGCTGCTTTCGGGGCAGCCCTTTTTTGTCTGTTTTCGGCTATTGCCCCGGAGGTACATTGTGTTTAATTGGGGGTAGTCCCAGATGTTCAGGATGTTTGACTTTGTGCCGTCGGTCAGGTCATACACCCGGATTTGCTGGTCGGCTATGTTCAGGGCATAGAGATTGTCAGTAAAAAAAACTGTTACTGTTGACAGAAACATTACTTTTTTGATACTATTAATAGAAACATAAAAGGGGAAGGTCTTCCCCTCGCTTCAAACCTTCGGTTTTACGCTACCCCTTCTCCTAAGGGACAAGCCCCTAAAACCCCAAATTGGATTTGCTATGAATATTCTTGACCTTATTATAGAAAAAAGACGCGCTGACATTGCTTCTCGCGGGCTGGATTTTGGATTTTCCCTTCCGCCCGAGCGGAGCCGTGCCGTCCATCCATTTTTGCCTGAAAAAGGCCTTATCCTCGAAGTAAAGCGGGCTTCTCCCAGCAAGGGCGACATTTCCCCTGATTTGGATTCTTACCAGACAGCCCTTTCTTACGCAGAATGCGGGGCAAGGGCAATTTCCTGCCTCACCGAAGAAAATTTTTTCAAGGGAAGCCTTGCCGATTTGATGAAGGTTTGCCGTGCCGCCGATGATTTTGGGGCCAGTGGCAAGCCGGCTCCTGCTGTTTTGCGCAAGGATTTTCTTTTGTCCGCTGAGGAAGTTGATGTGTCTTTCCGAGCCGGTGCCGATGCCCTTCTTTTGATTGCCCGCATCCTGAGTGTCGAAAGCTTTCTTGAAATGGCAAAAAGGGTTTGCTCCCTCGGAATGTCGGCTTTGGTGGAAGTGCGGGCCGAAGAAGACTTAAAAAAGCTGGCCTTTGTTTTTGCCCCGGAAAATCATTTGGACAAATCCCGCTTTGTTTTCGGCGTGAACAGCCGTGACCTCGCCACTTTTAAGATTGATTTGCTCCGCCCCTGCATGATGACCGAAAAAATCCGTGCCGTGGTAGGGGAGGACGCCAGAATCGTTTTTGAAAGCGGAGTCACCACTGCCGAATGTGCCGCCTCTGTGGGAGCCATGGGCTTTTCCGGCCTTTTGCTTGGCGAGGCTGCCGCGAAAAATCCTGACCTGCGAAAAACTCTGGTCGATGCCTTTATCGGCGGAAAGGAATCAAAAAATTCCCTCTTCTGGAAAAACTACGCAAGCTCCCTCTTCCAATCAGCCTCTCTTATGTCATTGCCGGCCTTGAAACGACAGCCTCTTCTCAAAATTTGTGGCCTCACCCGGTTTGAAGACGCTCTTCTTGCTCAAAAATACGGAGCCTCTTTTCTGGGATTTGTCTTTGCCGAAGCTTTTCCCCGTAGCGTTACAAAAAATGGCCGGCTCGAAAAAATCCTTCCCCGGCTGGGCGAGCTTAAGGCGAAGAAAGTCGTCGTGGTAGTGGACACTTCTTCCCCGGAGGCGCAAAAGGCCATCAGTCTTGTCCGCGAAGGGATTTTCGACTTGATTCAGTTCCACAACATTCCTTACGACAAGGTGAGCGCAGACTTGCTGGAAATTCCTCATTATTTTGCGGTAAAATCTCTTGAAGAATACGAAAATTGCGTGGCAAAGGGCGAAATGCGGGTTCTCCTTGATTTGCACGGAAAGGGAGATTTTTCAAAACTTTCAGGTGGTGCCCGCACGAGCGGTTTTACTTATGAGTCAAAATGGCTTGCAGGCGGAATCACTCCCCAAAATGCCGCAGAACTTGTCCAAAAATATCAGCCTGAGCTGGTTGACGTTTCGGGCGGAGTCGAAGATAAAGACAAAATCGGAATCAAAAACGAAGAAAAAATAAAAAAACTGATGAAGAACACAGGAGCTTTCAATGAGTGATAATGGATTTTTTGATAATTTCGGCGGAAAATATGTTGCGGAAGTTTTGCGCCGCCCCTTAGACGAGCTTGAAATCGCTTTTAAGGAAGCAATGGCAGACAAAGCCTTTACCGACGAGCTTGAAATCATTCGCCGTGACTACATTGGCCGGGAAACGCCCCTTTACTTTGCCCCCACGGCAACAAAACTCTTGGGCGGAGCACAGATTTACATCAAGCTTGAAGGCTTAGCCAACACAGGCGCCCACAAAATCAACAACGCTATCGGTCAGTGCCTTCTTGCCAAACGCATGGGCAAAAAGCGAATCATCGCCGAGACTGGAGCGGGGCAGCACGGATTGGCCACTGCCGCCGCCTGCGCAAAACTGGGCCTTGACTGCACGATTTACATGGGCGAAGTTGATGTACGCCGACAGCAGCCGAATGTTGCGGCTATGGAACTATACGGGGCAAAAGTTCACCCGGTTACAAGCGGAAGCCGCACATTAAAGGACGCGGTAAACGAAGCCATGCGGGATTGGGCTGCAAATCCCGACACAACCCACTATGTTTTAGGCTCTGCCTTGGGACCTGCTCCCTTCCCTGACATCGTTCGGGAATTCCAGAGCGTAATCGGCCGCGAAGTCAAAAAGCAGGCCGCCGAGCGTGGAATAAAAATCGGAGCCATGGTCGCCTGTGTGGGCGGAGGCTCAAACTCAATCGGCTTTTTTGAGCCATTTATCAACGAAAAATCTCCCCGTTTAATCGGAGCTGAGGCCGGCGGAATCGGACCGAATGTGGGCGAGAACGCAAGCCGTATGACGGGAAACGCCGCCCGTGACGGAATCATGCAGGGCTACAAGAGCCGTTTCCTTCTGGACGAGGACGGTCAGGCTCTTCCAACCCGGTCAATTTCAGCAGGCCTTGACTATTGCGGAATCGGCCCTCAGCTGGCAGCTCTGGGCAGGAGTGGCCGGGTGGAATTTACTTCGGTCCTGGATAAAGATGCCCTTGAAGCCGTCTCTTTCTTCGCCAAAAACGAGGGAATCCTCTTTGCATTGGAAAGTGCCCATGCGGGAGCGGCGGCAATGAAAATCGCAAAGGAAATCCCAAGCGATCAGGCTGTCATAATCAACATGAGCGGCAGGGGTGACAAAGATGTTTTCATCACAAGCCCGGTTTTCCGCCCCGCAGAATGGCTGGACTTCCTCCACGCGGAAATCGAACGCCTGGAAGACAAAAAAGACATCCATGATGCCAAAATCATGAATAATTAGACGCGGATGAACGCAGATTCACGCAGATGCGCAAGGGATTGGAGGGGCGGCGTAAGCCGTTCGCGAAGCGTAGCGTCGTAGCGGAGCGAAGGAATGAAGCCGAAAGGCGGAACCCCAAAAAGCCAAACGAGCACGACAACAAGAGTGCTCGCGAACGCCGTTTACGGCGGATGCGCCCGAAATAGGAGCAAACTATGAACAAAATAAAATTGATGAGCCATTTAGTCGCTGGCTACCCCACAGACCAGCTTGCCTTGGAAGCCGCCCGCGCCCTTATCCGAGGCGGGGCAGACATTCTTGAAATCCAGCTGCCTTTTTCTGACCCCAGTGCGGACGGGCAAGCAATCCAGACGGCATGCACAGAAGTTCTGAGCCGCCATTACCGCACGCAGGACGGTCTGGACTTTATAGAGCAGATTCATTCTGAATTTCCAGAAATTCCGATTTACATAATGAGCTACGGAAGCCTGATTTACACGCCGGGCGTTGCCGCCTTCTGTAAAAAAGCGGCTTCCGTTGGCGTAAAAGGCATGATTATCCCGGATTTGCCCTTTGATTTTGACGAAGGCTTAACAGAGGCCTGTAAAGCAAACGGCATGATAAACATTCCCGTGGCCGCTCCCTCAATGAGTTTAGAGCGACTTCATAAACTCTCTCACGCGGGCTTTCCCTACATTTATGCAGCCCTCCGTGTCGGAATCACCGGCAGCGACACAAAAATCGATGCGAATACGCTGGACTTCCTCAAAAAAGTGAGCGAAGGCGGAAGCAAAGTCTACGGCGGATTCGGCATTTCCAGCGGTGAGCAGGCAAAAGCCCTGGCAAGCTCCGTTGAGGCAATCGTTGCAGGAAGCGTTTTCGTAAGAATCATCACCGAAAATCAGAATGACCCGTCCGCCTTGTCAAAAGCCGTTGAGGCAAAGGCACGAGAGCTGACTGGGATTTAAAATTCCTTTTTTTGTTTTACATTTCTTCCCGCAGCAAAAATTTGTGGACGGGAAGCACTTCGATTTTAAATCCGTCTTTTTCAATCACTCTTTCTTCGTCAGCGGTGATTATCATCAGTTTTACTGCCTCCTCGCTTTTTTTGGCAAAGGAAATCAGGCTTTTCACTTCCCTTTCCTCCGCCTCCTCAATGCTAAAGGCTACCTGTATGGCACTTTTGCTTTCGGGCAGGTAAAAATCAATGTCGATTCCTGTCTGCCTGGACTTAAAGTAATAGACTTCCTCGCCGCAGAGCCGCTTTA
The DNA here is from genome assembly GCA_937915735.1 of uncultured Treponema sp. Classification (GTDB taxonomy): domain Bacteria; phylum Spirochaetota; class Spirochaetia; order Treponematales; family Treponemataceae; genus Treponema_D. The sequence continues at coordinate 1,511 of CALGGS010000130.1, read as the reverse complement.
GATGAATCGCCACGGCGTTTTCCAAAAGGATTGATGATTTATCCAGAAGAAAAAGGGAGAGGATGCCGTTGTCGTAAAAGTAAAAGCGGGGAGTTCCTTCTTTTTCCGCGAATTTTGAGACATAGTTCTGCGTTCTGAAAATGAGGTAGGCGTTTTCGGCGTAGGAGGCGTATTCTATCATGGAGTCGGTGGAAGTCTTGACTCCAGAGGCCTTTACATTTCCTGCAAGCGTGGTGAAGGAGATTTCGTGCATGACCGTCTCGGCGATTTTTTTTATCATCAGGCGGAGGGCCATTTTGTTTTTTATCTGCTCCCTCTCCAAAATGTCCACCAGAAGAACTTTCTCGTAGACGCTTTTTGCATATTCCCGCCTGTTGGAAAGATTCAGGGATTCGGCGAGTCCTCCGCCAGAAAGATATTCCTGACAAGTGCGGCGAATCAGGGCAGTTTTTTCCGTAGTCAGAAGGGCTTTTTCGTCGTGCTCGATTTTTTTGTAATCGCAGACCTCGCCCAGAGAAAAGGGCAGGATTGTCTTTGAAAGCAAAACCTTTTCCATCTCGGAACTGAGCATTTTAGCGTTGCTTCCTGTTATGTAGACCCGCTTTTTCTGGTCTGCCAGCCGCCGGGCAAAATGCTCCCAGCCGTCCACAATCTGAATCTCGTCGAAAAAATAATAGATTTCCTTTTTTTCGCACAGCTCATGGGCGACTTCCACAATGTCGTTGAAATCATCTTTTGAAAAGCCAAGAAGGCGGTCATCCTCGAAGTTCACATAGATTATCTGGGACCAGTCAGAGCCAGAGGCTACCAGCTCCCGGGCAATCCTGTAGAGGAGAGTGGATTTTCCAGCCCGCCGTAAACCCACCAGCACATAATTCATGCTTTTTTCAAAGGAATAGTCCCTGTCGATTATGTCTGATTCTTTGATTACTTCTGCTTGGTCAAGGATTACCTGCTTTAATAAAGTGCGGTTCATGGTTTACCTCGTTTTATCGTCTGTGCACGATGATTTTATTAAATATTATCGTCCATACACGATAAAATCAAGTAAATTTGTCGTCTATGCACGATAAAACGAAGCAAATGACAGGAGTCATTTCATTAAAGGTAAAATTCAATCTTCATCTCAAAAACGATTCGCTCGCTTTCTTTGATTGCGACTACCGTGGAATTTCCGCATGTCTTTGAGTAAATCCTGAGAGTCTGGCCTTCCTTGCTTTCGCCGGTGTAGTGGACTTCAAGGTTTTTCGGCTCGTGGGCCAGCAAAAAATCATCGGTAAAGACATTGATTGCCAGCTTGATGTACTCGATGTTGTTCATGTGATGGGACATGTCGATATGCTGGGCGCGGATTACCTGCTCGTATTTAAAATCTTCCTCGGTAAAATCCGTGTCGAATTTCTCGAAAGGCTGGTCAAAAACCGCCTCCGGGAAATTTTCTTTGGGATAGTTAAGGTTTGTCAGCTTTACGGGGCGGTGCTTTTCCATGTCCAGAACGCAGGCTTCCTGAT
>CALGGS010000129.1 GCA_937915735.1 uncultured Treponema sp. | reverse complement strand
GCTGGATTGACTTTGACGCAGCCCGCCTCTTGGACGAGCCAAGCGATTCAGTCCGCGACGCGCTCCTGCAGCAGATTATCGACATCGTTTCGGGAAGAGCCGTCACCAAAAACGAAAAGAACGGCTACCGTGAGATTGCGATTTTCAAAGACGGGGTTACGCTGTAAGAGATTCTTCGGCTACGCCTCAGAATGACAAAAGGGCTATCCTTAAAGTTCAAAAGAGCTTTTTGGATGCCCCAATCTGAAAATTCATATAATTCAAAAATATGAAGAATTGTATTTTTAAAAAGATTTTCCTTTCACTTCTTTCATCTGCTTTTTTTCTTTCTTCTTGTTCTGATAACACCGTTCCTTCTCCAGAAATGGAAAAAATTACTGATTCTGACTCCGGTACTCGTTCTGTTCTTTGTGCTCCTTCAAATGCTGAAGTTTCTCAGGGCGCAAGACGACAGATTACGCTTAAATGGGATTCAGTTTCAAAGGCAAAACGCTATTTTATTTATGCGGCCGACTCGCTTTTTTCTGACTATAAGCAGGTGGGCGAAAGCACGAAAAACTCTTTTACATACTCCCCTCTTTCTTCGGGAAGCACGAAATATCTTAAAATCTGTTCGGTAGATTCTTCTGATAATTGCTCTTATTTTACAAATCCTTTAGTCGGAACGACTCTTGCTCAGCCAATAATTTCTGATATTTCGGGACTTTCTGGTTCTGAAGATTCAAGTCTTACGGTCTACTGGTATATGGAAAACGCTGAATATTACGAGGATGAGCTTGAATATACAATTTCTTGTAAGGATTCAGACGGAAAAGAAATAGCCAATTGCAATGTCTACGCTTCTGAGCTTGACGGAACCTATTTCACGATTAATGATTTGACTCCGAATGAAAGCTATGTGTACACCGTTTCGGCTTTTCTTTCATCTGCACCGACAGAAATCGAAATCAGTGACGAGGTGGACGCAGAAACAGCCAGAAGATTGCGGCCAAATCCGCCAGAGGAGCTTTCTGCCAGCGAGGGAAATTCAACATCTGAAATCACGCTTTCCTTCAAACTGCCTTCCAAGGTTGATGTCTTGGTGGCAAGCAAAACCTACAGTCAGTATGCTCTTTATTTTAAAATTTACAGACGAGCTTCTGGAGACTCTGACTGGTCGTTAATCGTTCCTCATCTTTATTATGACGGCAACACAACCGCTCCGGCTTCTTTTGACGCCTATGAAGAGGGAAGGGAAATTTCTTGGACTGATTCAAGCGCAAACCTGCAGCGGGGCGTAAAATACGAATACAAGGTTCAGTCTTATGCCGATGAAACTACGAGAGTCATAACATCTGACCTTTCTTCTGTTACAACGACGGGCTGGCTTGCGGCAATCCCGAAATTTTCAGCAAAAGCTTCTCTCGCAAAAAATGAGGAAGAAACAGCTTACGAAAGTGCCGCCTTTTCTTTTGCTTCTGAATGGGAAAGCTTTGGAACGGAAGAAAACTGGAGCTTTATTCTGACGACATATTTTTCTGAAGAGTTTGGCGGAAGTGCGACGGGAAGCACAAAAAATTTTGATTCTCTTTCAGATTTGAATGATTATTCCCTTAGTGTTGACCTTACTGATTCTGCGAACGAGGGATATTACAACTTTTCGCTAACCATTGTTTCAAAGGCAGACGAGAGCGAGGTTCTTTTGAAGGCAGAGTCGAGCGACACATTCTTTTTAACGGCCGAAATTAACCAGCCAAAACTGGATTCTTTTTCGGTCACTGACGGATATTCTTCAAAAAACCTTCTTTCTTGGGATTATGAAGATGAAGTCACCTACGAGCTTGTCAGAAAAACCTTGGATTGTGACGGAAATGTAGAAGCTGACAGCACGAAAACTATTTCAGGAGGGCTTTCTTCCGGAAGGGCAGGAGAGGCCTTTTCTTACACAGATTCTAATGAAATTGAAAGCGGAAAAATTTATTCCTACACGCTTTATGCAACGAAAAACGAAAGAAAATATCCTTCAAGCGCAATTTTGGCAAAAACCTTGGGAACTCCTTCTCCTTTTTTTGAAAGTGATTCTCTTGCCTACGATTCAATCACCGTTTCGTGGGATAAAGTTCAGATGGCAGAAGAGTACGAGCTGAGCCTTTGGAACGGAGAAAGCCAGCTTGGAGATGCGAAATCTCTTAAATCTGAAGAAATCGAAGGTCTTACGAGCACAAATGTAATTACTTACACAATTTCTGAGCCAGAGGGCTTTAATGATGCCAGAATTTCGGGAAAAGCCCTTAGCCTAAAAATTACGGCAAAAAATTCACTAGATTCCTGCGAGGAAATAATAAGCGTCAGAACCCTGGGACCGGCAACAGCTTCTCTTTCTGCGACCCAGGCGACAGATTCAGGCAAAATCACTTTGACCTGGAATGAAATTGATGGTGCAGAAGGCTACATTTTGCAGCGGGTTCGATACGATATTCCAGAGGACGGAAGCGAAAAAGCGCAAAGAACGGATGTTTTCTATGTAGACTCAGGGAAGACAATAACTTATGGCGAAACAGAAATTGGCAGTTCGGTGATTTCGCTCTCAACTGCAGGCGGAAAAATCACTTTGAACGACATTCAGAACGAAGCTCTTTCTACAAATGACGGATTTGAGTCTTCACAAGCCTTAATTTCAAGCGGGCTGCCTTTTGAATACACGGTGCTTCCAGTTTTATCAAGCGATGATGTAAGCGAAGTCAGCGATTTTACAATTCAGTACAAAAATCTGGACGAAATTACACAACGAGGCTCTACGAAGGGCTTTGGGCACAATGTAAAAGCAACGAAGGCGATTTATGCCACTGAAATAGAAATTTCCTGGAGCAAACCGGCTTTCCCCTACGAGCTTGTGCCTGTTTTGTACAGAAGAAAGCTCGCTGCAAGCGAAAATGACATAGATTCAAGCGCGTGGGAGAAAATCGAGACAGTTTTGACGGAATCTACTACAAAATACACGGACACTCTTTCTGTTACGGAAGCGAATATTTATGAGTACGCTGTAAAATATGGTTCTGCAAGCTTTTCAAAGGCATATCTGAATCTTTTATCTTCAAGGACGACAGCTTTGAACGAGGCAGAAAATTTGGGCTACGCTTTCAATATTTATTACAAGGCAAGCACCGGCCCTGAATCGGACTTTGCCGAGCAATTTGACTGGCTTCCTTTTGATTCAAGCTACAGAAAGGCAGCGAAGGTTACAGGCTACGAGATTTATCTCAACAACACGAACTATCCGAACGGTTGGCAGAAAATCGCAACCCTTGACGAGAACGGAGTCAGAACGGCGGGCGATGATTTTACCGGAGATTATGATTTTAACACAACATATTCTTACACGACAAAAAATCCTTATTCACTCACGCTAAAGCCTAGGACAGCATCGGCAAAATACGGTGATGTTACTGGCGGCGGCTCTTACGAAGGCCTGTTAAAGGTTTTGCGAGACCCACGGCACTACTACAAAATCGTAATGAGAGGAGCTTACACCGAAGACGGCTCGACCTTTAGCCCGATAAGCTTTGACCCAAGCTCAGAGGAAATAGACGACGATATGACAGTTTATGCCTGCCGACAGATTACGGATGCTGAGCTGATAAGAAGCGCTTTATGTGTTATGGCTTATGGATTTTTTATTGATGCTGGCGGAAAAACTGATTTGTCAAATGCCAATTCAAAACTTGGTTATGAAGGAGATAAAACCTTAACTACAACGAACGGCGGAATAGCAATATTTGAAAGCCGTGTATTATTGTGGGGGTCAGAGGTTGGAAAATATAAAGCAAATGTTTCTATGACAAATTATGCACCGGAACAATTAACGCCAAGCGGCTATTCTTCAACAATGCTTAAAATTTCTATGCGCAATGTGTCAACGCGGACAAAGGGAGGGTTAGATCCATATCTTGATAAATTCAGGACAGAAGATTTTTCGGTTTCTGTTTCAAGTGCAGATTCAAATCTTCCTTTGGATTATTCTGCAGAACTAACAATGACTTGCACCGGCTCAGAAAATTTGACTATTAAGAAAGATGGTACAACAATTATAAATACAACAAGCTCGGATGTAAGAAGATATTATTTCCCAATTCAAATTGATGATAACCATTGTTGGCTAAAATCCTCTGACTACGGCTGGTGGGAGGAATAATGATAGTGAATAGATTTCCCGGCTACGCTCAAAATGAAAGGCATTTCAACACGACGCACATTCTCTTAACTTTTATATTTCAGTTTTCACTTTTTACTTTGCTTAGCTGCACTCAGTTTTTTCAGGATAAAGTCGCAAAAACTGACGGGCTTCCCGGAACTAAGCTTTCCGATTTGATTAATGAGAAAACTGAAATTACGCAACTTGACGCTCCAGAAGAAATAAATGTCTCGACTTATCTTTCAACTGACAGTATTTTTGTTTCCTGGAGTTCAGTTTCAACTGCCACTTATTACAGAATTGAGCGGGCGATTGCCACGGAGGCAGATTCAAGCGGAAATTTTCAGATGCCCGATGAAGCTGAATTTGAAGTTCTTAACAAATTTGTTTACGGAACTAGCTACACGGACACAATTCTTTCAAATCCGACCTACAAAAACAAAGAATATAATTACAGATATTTTTATCGTGTTTCTGCTGAAAATCCTCGTAAGGATTATGATTCCAGCGAATACACGACTTCGGCGGCAGGAGCTCTTTTTGCTCCTGTAACGACAATTTCTGCGACACAGGGCGAAGACTCGTCTTACATCAAAGTCAGCTGGGAAAAAACGGCGGGAGCTTCATCTTACAAAATTTATCGCTCACAATATTCAGATGGCTCAGGCTCCTCTTTAATCGCGACAGTAACGGCAAACCAGAATTGGTACAAGAATGAGATTGACTCAGCTGCTCAGGGAACTGAATTTTATTACTCGGTTTATGCGCTAAATTCTCAAGGCTACACGACGCCGGTAAGTCCCGTTGCATTGGGATATTCACTTGTTGACGGAGCGCCCGGCAAAGTTAAGAATGTCTCGGTTACAAAAGGGCGGGGAGAAACTACGGACTCAATCTCAATTTCATGGGACTCTGTTTCCGGAAGCGATGTAAAATACGCCGTTTACAGGACGAGCAGCGCTGATTCTTCGTCAACTCTTTTAAAAGACGGACTCGAAACAAACTCTTACACTGATTCTAAAAATCTTACCCAAAATGTCTATTATTATTATCAGGTTTTGGCTTATGTTTATGATGACGACGGCACGACAAAGCTCAAAGGTCCTGTTTCAGAATCTTCAAGCACGGACTCAAATCCTTGCGAAGGCTACATTTTAAGCCCGCCATACTCGCTTTCTGTTGTTTATGACTCATCAGATGATTCAAAATGCGTTTTGACATTCCCGGCAGCCCTAGGTTCCAGTGAATGTCCGAAGGATTCAGGGCTTTCTCCGTCTTACAATTCATATTCTTACAAAATTTACAGCTGTGACACACAGACAGGAAGTTTTACGGACACAGGTACATCTTTTGATGACGGTTCTCTTGTTTCAAGCGACGGATATTATTCAGTCACGGCGGATTACGCAAAATTCTACAAAATTTCAACGGTAAACAGCGAAACAGAGAGCAGTCTTGGCTCAGTTGCAGCCCCTGCTCCAAAATCGGCCACAAATCTTTCTGTCACGAAAACTGAAAATCTTTCTGGCTCGGCTTCAGACTGGTCTGCAAACGACAACAATGTTTACCCTGTGAAAATCACCTGGACAGCCCCGGATGGTGGCGCGGACGGAGGTTACTATCTTTACCGCTCAACAAAAGCCTCTTCTGGCTTTAGGAAGGTGACGGACGACCCGATTCCTGCAAACTCAACGGAATATTATGACAATTATGACTCAGCAAAGCCCGGCATATATTACTACTACCGCGTGCTTTCACTGAACGAACTCAAACAAGGCTCAAATTATTCAAGTGTCGACTACGGTTACGGAGCAATCACAAATGATGAATATATGCGACAGTACAACAAGACGATAAAAAATTCTCACAAAAAATTCACATATATGCATAAATCGGGCACGAATGCTCTCGGAAGCGAATCAATAAGCGGAACGCTGAACGGAAGCGCATCATACAAGGCTTCTATGTCAGGTCTTGGAGCCAGAATTATTATGTATTACGATGGCTACACAGATTATTACATCAACGACGATTCTTCTCTCGGTTACTATTTTGTATGCACCGGAAACACAAACACATCCGCAAGCATGGACGCAAGCGGCTCAATGGACGGAACTGTCTACTGCACCGGAATGTATCCTGGCTCTGTCGGCTATGATGGCATTGAAATAAAAGGTGGTGCCGCTGGCGGCGGTTACTATGTAATAAAACAAGACTGTTTCGACTCTTCAGAAAATATAAGCTGGATAGTCGGCGAGGAATAGATTATGAAAAAATTTAATTTGTCACTGGTGACCTGGCAATCTTTACTTTTTCTTTCGCTTTTAATGATTTTTGTTTCCTGCTACACGCCATCTCCGATTTATGGAACTTGGGCGGATAACACAGGAAGCAAAATCACTTTTATTGACGACGGCTCCTACACGGCGACAATCGTAAACTCGGCTGGCGAAAAAACTCTCTATCAGGGCAGCTGGACTGTTATGGAGAATGTCCTGATTTTTACGAAAGAATCTGGTTCAAGCATTAACACAGAGTGGGATATTCGTGGCTCTATGCTCTATCTCGATTGGGTAGATGACGAGGGTGAAATTCAATCACTGGTTTTATACCATGTTTCAAAGTAGGCAGTTTATGAGAAAAATTAACTTGTCATTGTCACTCTTAATCAGGCAATCTATTCTCGCACTGATTTTTCTTCTCGTTTCTAGCCTTGTGTTCGGACAGGATGCAATCGGAGATTCTGTTGACGAACCCGCCCTAAAATTCCCAGAAATTACGGACAAACCCTTTCTGATTTTCAATTATGCTGCCAGCTATTCAATGATAACAAGAATTATTTATCAGGACGACTATTCACGAAGCAATTTCGTCTGGCAAAATCATCTGATTGGACTCAGCTTTGAAATGCAGACGGTGAATATTCAGCCTGTAGACAGTATTTTGCGACTCGCCGTTTACTATCCGATTTATTACACTTTCAACGGAATGAAGCAAGAGGCAAAGCAAACAATTTTGTACGCATTCGATTTGTTCTGGGGGCCGGTTTTTCAGGCGGATATGTGGAAATATGTTTACATCAATTTTGCCCTAGGCCCGCACTTTTTGTACCAGCTTTCTGACGAATATCATCATTTTGAGTTTGGCGGAGGCGCCTTGCTCGGAGTAGAACTTCCTCTTGCCCGAAGATGGACAATCTTAATGAACGGACTTGCCTCGCTTGATTACGGAAATCTCGGCTCAAATAAGCATATCCAGCCTTATAATCTGGTCTATAACTTTCAGTTTGAGCTTGGTTTCAGATATTCCAAGAAGAAGCAGAATGAATATTCATATTTGTCAAAGTAGAAATTTCCTTGTAAAAAATGCTTTTTACTCCTATAATATTTGTTATGGGTTTTTTGCAAGCTTTAAAGGAGTTTTTTGAGTCAATATTTATGGCTTCTTCCCCAGAAGTCAAAAAACGCAACGAAATGCGAAAAATCGAAAATGAACTCAAAGCCCTTCCTTCACAAATTTTTAAAAACGGTTTTTTACAACCGAATTTCGCTGAGCTTTTTAGAGTTCTCTACGAAAATACCAGGCCTATCAACGAAATTCTTTCTCAAACCATTGCATCAGAAGACTTAAAACGAAACGGAATTTTTGAATCAGAACTGATAATCACAGGCTTCGACGAAGAATCTCAAAAAAAATTTGAAAGCCTGAGCTTTGAAAGCCGCAAGCAGTCAATTATGGAATCCAATCTCCAGATGAACAAGCAGATTGAAATGCAAAAACGCGGTCTTGAAAATCTTTTAAAACAGCTTTCTTCACCTGGCTTCATAAAAATCGACGACACGCTTTGTGCCCTAAAACAGCTTTCTGACATCTGTAAATTCAACTACTTAAATATCGTCCGGCTTTTTGACCAGGATTTTGACGGAAGCTCTTCAACCTCGCTGGGAGTCGTCGTTCCTGTTTCTCCTTCAACAATCGCAGAGCCTTTGCAGGATTTATACTACCTTACTGGCGGACTAAAAATTGATGTTGCTGAAGTTCGGGCTATTTGTGCGCTCAAGCAGCTTCTGCACGGAAAAAGCATTTCCGAAAGCGAGCAAGAAAAAATATCTGAAAATCTCAAAAAAATTAATTCTGTCTTCACAAAATATCTTACAGGCGATGTTTTCAAAAAGCTTATCTGCTTCGGAAAAAAGGACGCCAATATTTCCTTCCAGTTCGCAACCTACCGCTCAAACTCTTTAAAAAGCTTCATCGAATATATGCAAAAAAGATTTGCCAGCGATACGGAGCGAATCAAGGGCGAAGTAAAGGATTACACTGTTTCATTCGAAATCAAAGAGCTGTTCGGCGAGCATGCACTGGAAGAGGCAAATGTTTACAATTCTGCCACAAATGAATTCTTAAGAAACGAAACGCCATATTCTTTCGTGTGGATTACGCCAATTCAGGTCATTAAAACCTTTATGACAGTATTTTTGACAGAAAGCGTAAAGCAAGTGCTTAACAACATCGTCATCGAAGGCTTCTTTAACAACTCAAATTACAAGGCAGATTTTTCTTCGACGATTTATGCGCTCAACGAAATTCCAAATATGATTGCAGATTTTGAAAATTCATTCAAAAAAGGCGGCAAAAATGACGAGGCGGAGCTTCGCGGCTTAGTAAACGACAGTCGTACAAATGCAGATTTTCTTAAAAAAGTCGGCTCAATGGTCGATAATATAAATAATCAGGCTCATAAGCTAATTCAGGAATCATCAAAGATTTTGTACTCGCTTTATATTCAGGTTGGTGAACTTATTCTTGATGCAAAAAAATCAAAGTCTGATATGGTTTCTAACATTAAGGTTCTTCTGTCTTCTGCGCGAAATCACGATGGAGCAGGTATGATGGAGCAGCAGTACGAAAATTGGAAGCTTTTCCTTAAGGTTATGAAAAATTATGCGATTATTGGTGAGATAGAAAAAGATCATGAGTAGCGAATTAAACGATTTTACAGAGTTCGATGAAGTAACTCCTAGCAAAATGGTAGAAGTTGCTCCAGAAAATCGCAATGTTCAGAAAATAATCGACGACTACGAAAAAAAGATTTATGATTTAAATCAGCTCCTTGAGGTCTCTCGTTCTCTTTGTTCTACCCTCGAATTCTCAAATCTTGTTGAGTCAATAATGTACACCTTAATGGGACAGTTTCATGTTCTTGGGGCGGGAATTTTTGTTCTTAACGCCCTTGACGCTGATTCTTTTCATCTCGACTCAAACTATAACGGAATTGACCCGAATCCAAATATCTCATATATCATTCCGATGACTAATCCTGTCATTTCCTTTCTGGAATCAAGCAATAAGCCTCATACCGTAGACGAACTGATTGACAATCTTCCGGAAGGAACTGACATCAATATGATTACGACATTAAAACCGTCGCTTATCGTTCCTCTTGTTCAGCACAATCACCTGAACGGCGTTTTGCTTTTGGGAGAGCGAATTACTCTTTCTGAAGACTCTGGCTACACTGACTACGAAAAACAGCAAATTTCGCTGATAGCTTCGCTTGCGGCCATCGCTATCAACAATGCGGCTCTCATTGAACGCGCCTCAACCGATATGATGACGCACTTGAAGCTTAAATACTTCTTCTACAATGTGCTCACCGACAAACTCGACAATGCCCTTGCAAATTCTACGAATCTCTCAATCCTTATGTTCGACATCGACTTTTTCAAGAGATTCAATGACACTTACGGACATGCTTGCGGAGATTATGTCTTAATTACTGTCGCTAAAATCATTAAGTCAAGCATACGAGACAAGGATATGGCTTCACGCTATGGTGGCGAGGAATTCACAGTTCTTTTAAACGATACGCGCACCGAAGATGCGATGATTGTCGCAGAGCGAATCCGAAGTAAGGTCGAGCAATTTGACTTCTGCTACGAAGACCAGCATGTAAAGGTTACTATTTCCCTTGGCGTGGCTACCTTCGACAAGGAAAAAAATCCTATTACATCTCCAAAGCTTCTTGTGGATCAGGCTGATCAGGCTCTTTATGTTTCAAAACGAAATGGCCGAAACCAAGTCACTTTCGCAGACCCAAAGCTGATTTCTGAAGTTAAGCTCGACAATTAGGCATTGGCCGAAATCATTACAAGATTTCTTTCTCTTTCTTCTGATTTTGCCCCGGCAAGGATTTCTGCATTTTCTGTCAAAAACGGCACTTTAAGCGGAAAAATTTCGTATTTTGGCTTTTGAGCAAGAGCTTCCATTTCTTCGATGATATTCACTTTTTTTGCCTTGTAAGCGCACAGGCATCCGCCTTCCTTTAGAATTCTGAGTAAAACCTTCATCATTTTTTTTTCGAGCGGACGAAAAGCACGGAAAACACACAAATCAAAGCGTTTTTGAGAAAGTCTCTCGGCCTGATTTTCTTCGACATCAACATTTTTAAGCTTTAAGACTTCTGCACAATGCGACAAAAAAGCACATCTTTTTGTCATTCGTTCAATCAAAGTAAAATGAAGGTCAGGAAGTGCTGCCGCAAGAGGAATTCCTGGTAAACCCGCACCACTGCCAATATCTGAGAGGGAAAGCTCTGAAAATTCTGAATTTTTAAACTCAGAAAGCTTTTCACAAATTTTTGGGAGAGCGGAAAGGCTGTCTAAAATGTGCCGAACTGCAATTTCATTGTGGTCATCTGTATTTATTAAATCAAATTTCGCATTATACTCCTGAAGCGCAGAAATATAGACTTCCATTTTTGATTCAAGTTCCGGGAGAGGAAGCGTTTTTACGCCAAAAAAATCACCCTTTTCAAATCCTAATTCTAAAAGACCCTCGTGAAGAAAATTCATAGCTCATCCTATCAGTTTGGGCAGACTTCTTCAATCTCTTTTAATTTTCATAATTTTGTGGTAAATTCCTTCGATATGATAGGAATTGTAGATTACAACGCCGGAAACATCAAAAGCGTTGAGCGGGCATTGGGCTTTTTAAAAGCTCAGTATGTTCTTTCAAAAAATCCCGCAGATTTAGAAAAATGCGACAGGCTCATCTTCCCTGGAGTCGGCGAGGCAAAATATGCGATGGAGCAGCTCAAAAAAACCGGTTTTGACTCGTTTTTGCGTGACTGGGCGGCTGCAGGAAAGCCTTTGGTTGGAATATGCCTTGGAAGCCAGATTATTTTTGAACATTCAGAAGAAGGCGATGTTGACTGCCTTGGTCTTTTAAAAGGCAATATCCGTCATTTTGAAAATGTATGGGGAGAGATTCCCGTGTCAGAGCACGGGAATGACAATACCCTGTCATTGTCGGGCTTGACCCGGCAATCCCTAAAAGTGCCGCACATGGGCTGGAATAATCTTGAGTATGTAAACGGCTCATCTCCACTTTTTGACGGAGTTGACACAAAATCTGACTTTTATTTCGTTCACTCGTACTTAATTCAGCCAAGCGATGAAACAATCGTAAAAGCGTATGCAAATTACGGCTGTCCTGTTCCGGCCTGCGTTTCAAGCGGAAGCATAACAGCCTTCCAGTTCCACCCCGAAAAGAGTGGAAAAGCAGGCTTAAAAATATTAGAAAATTATATAAAGTAAATCACTAATTCGTGCTTAAATTTTTGAGGAAAACCATGCTAAAAAAACGAATAATTGTCTGTCTTGATGTCAAGGATGGGCGGACTACAAAAGGTGTTAAATTTCAGAACAATATTGACATTGGAGACCCTGTCGAAATGGCAAAAAAATACTATGAGCAGGGCGTTGACGAGCTTGTTTTTTATGACATTATGGCCAGCGCACGGGGACGCGGTCCGATTCTTGATTTGATTTCTCGTGTTGCCGAGCAGGTTTTTATCCCCTTTTGCGTTGGCGGAGGAATCGGTTCAATCGAGGACATTCGCTCGACAATCTTAGCCGGAGCCGAAAAAATCAGCCTTAACTCTCAGGCAGTCAAAAATCCAGATTTAATTCGGGAAGGTGCCCGTATTTTTGGAAACCAGTGCATCGTTCTCGGGATGGATGCCGCAAAAGACAGTGAGATGCCAAGTGGCTACAGAGTTTATATTAACGGCGGGCGAGTAAAAACAGACCTTGACGCCCTTGAATGGGCAAAAAAAGCCGTTTCTTTAGGTGCTGGCGAAATTGTCCTAAACTCAATCGATGCTGACGGAGTCAGGGCGGGATATGAGCTTACCGTCACAAAAATGATTGCTGAAAATGTTTCGGTTCCTGTGATTGCAAGCGGTGGCGGTGGAACGAGTCAGCATTTGGCAGATGTCCTTACAAAAGGAAAGGCAGACGCGGCGCTTATCGCAAGCATGGTTCATTCAATGGGCTATACTGTGGACGGAATCAAAAAAGACTTGGATAATCTGGGAATTCCAGTGCGACTGTAAGCGGTAAACTGTAAGCTGAAAATCACTTGTTTTTCATATTTTGCTTTGAATAAACGCAGCCACAATAATCCTGTCGCCAAAGACCGTATTCTTCGGAAAGCTGAGTGCTTCGCAAGAATCCGCCTTTCTTTTTGAAGTCAGCAGGAAGAAATTTTGTATTCTCGTTTTCTAACATACGACCGATAGTATTTATTTTTTCGCTGTCCTTATGAGGGCTTATGCTGAGAGTTGTCGTAAACCAGTCAAAATTATTTTTGCAGGCATATTTATATGCCCTTTCCATTCTGAATTTGTAGCATCTTCGGCATCGCTCGCCTTTTTCTGGTTCAGTTTGAAGCTCAGTTTCCAAACGAACATTAGTTTGTTTAAAATAATCTTCTGGATTATATTCATCTTCAACAAGCTTCACTTTATTTTGTATCGCATCCGGAAATTGGGTGAGGAATTTTTTTAGTTCTTCGAGACGGCGGAAATATTCTTGCCGGGGGTGAATGTTCGGGTTGTAGTAGTAGATTGTAATGTCAAAAAATTTTGAAAGATATTCAATGACATAAGAGGAGCATGGGCCGCAGCAGGCATGTAAAAGCAAAGTCGGCTTTTTGTGTTCGGGCTCTTCCTCTTCTTGAAACTTAATTTTTTCGAGAATTAAATCGAGTTCTTTCTGATAATTTTTTTTCTGTGTTGTCATGATGGGAGCCTGTTTATTTGAATTGTAAAAATTTATGGATTGCCGTGTCAAGCACGGCAATGACAGTTTTATCTCTCATATCAATGACGGTTTTACTTCTCATATCAGTGACAATTTATTTTTTGATTTTCAACTTTCTATTTTCTTGCTATAATGAATGATATGAAAAAAGTCCTCGTTTCCTGTCTTGCCCTAGTTTTGTTTTCTGCATGTGCGCGCGTTCAAAATTCTCCGCAAAAAAAATTCGGCGATGACTCAAATTATTTCCTGGCTTTGCAGGCCTCGCAGGAAGGCAACGAAAAGGACGCCATCCGTTATTTTAAGGCAGCTCAAAAAAACGGAAGCGAAATCATAAAACGGCGAGCAGCGGAATCTCTCACTTTAATCGGGAGTGTACCTAAGCGAATCGAGGCAGCTGAAAATCTTGCTAAAAATTATGATGATGAAAACGCACTTTTAACCGCCTGTCGGGAGCTTTTTTCTCACAATGAATTCTTAAAAATCATAAATCTGACAGAAAATTTAAATCCCCATGATTCTAAAAATGAGCTTATAAAACTACGGCTCTTGTCGCTTGCCCAAAAAAAAGACGGCAGGTTTGACGAAGAATTTTTCCGATGGTTTGTTGCCCGTCCTCTTTCAAGCGAGCACCTCGAAACTTATGCGACATATATCGCCCGATTAAACGAAAAAAATCAAAATATTCAGGAAGAAAGCGAAAAATTCCAGAAAAACTTAAACAAACGAAGCCTCCTTGAAAGCCAGTTGAGTCTGGACGAAGTTTCCTCAGCTTCGACTCAGAATGACGATGGTACGCCCCCCCAACTCTCAATCGCTCCGGAAGAGGGCTTTGAAGAATTGTTTGACGCGCTTAGTCAGGCAGAAAATCCTGAAAAATCAATAATGGAATTCCGCATTGCTGTTTTCCATCGCGCATATAAGATTGCACTCGCCCAAATCGAAAAAATTCAGAAGATTTATGAAAACCGTGACGAAGAAATTGATTCGCAGATTTTCTCTGATATTGGAAAAGCGACTCTCTATGCAACGAACGATTTTTTTGCATCGGCACGAAAATTCGACAAAATGGCAGAAAAGCTTCCGCCTGAAAAAGCGTATTTCGCCCATTTTTACGCCGCGCGCCTTTATGATAAAGCCGGCCGCTATCCCAAGCAGACGGTTTCTAGTTTCCGTTCTGCGCTTGAAGACACAAAAGATCCTCTCCAATTTGACAACTGCCTTTGGTATCTTCTGAATTTTCTGCTTCGCTCTTCGACTGATGAAATTATTTCGACTTTGACAAATTACGGCTCCAAGATTCACGATTCAGAATATTTTGATGATTTTTTTGAGTCACTTTCGATTTTACTCCTTTCAAGTCACCGCTGGCAGGATTTTTACAAGGTCTGGAAAGAAACGAATTCTAATTTTTCAGATTACACGGCAGGAAAATACGCCTACATTTCCGGGCGCCTGATTGAAGAAGGACTTGCCAAGGGTGATGAAGATTTAAAAACAAGACAGACGGTCGAAGCGTTCACAAAAGTTTTAAATGGAAAATCTTCGCTTTACTACAAAGTCCTTGCACTTGAACGGCTGAATGTTACCGACAAATCGCTGATTGACTCTTATCTTTTTAACAAAAATGAAGAAGAAGACAAAATTGACGACAAGGGAGCGGGTCAGCTTTTAAAAGGGTATGCCGCCTTCGGTTTTCCAGAACGCATTTATGGGGAGTGGATTTCTAACCGAAAGAATATCTCAAATTCAGACACAATCGAAATTTGTGATTTTTTGACGAAATGCGCGGAAAGCAACAAGGAATCAACTTACAATGTCCAGAGTTTACGAGTTGCGAGCCGAGCGTTTGAACAAACTAACGGTCGTATTGCAGAAGAACTTTTAAAACTCAATTTTCCCCGTTTTTATAAAACAGAAATCGAAGGTGCGTGCGCAGAATTTGGTCTTCCAACATATCTTGTTTATGCGATGATTCGTAGCGAAAGCTTTTTTGACCCGACTGTCACAAGCAAGGCCGGGGCAAGCGGACTTACGCAGCTTATGGAAACTACCGCTGAAGACGAAGCGAAAAAGCTTAAAATCAACGATAATTTTGACATCTTTGACCCGCTAACTAACATTCGTTTGGGAACTCATTATCTCTCTTCGCTTGTAAACCGAACAGATGATAACAATGAGCTTTTGGCACTTTACGCTTACAATGCTGGACTAACGAATGTTCGTAATTGGATAAAACGATTCAGAAGTGACTGGGCTGCGACAGGAAAAGCCAGCCACAAGCCCGCGGGAATCAGCATGGACTTATTTTTGGAGTCGCTTCCCTTTGCGGAAACTCGCGAATACGGCAGAAAAGTAGTTTCCGCCGCCGCCCTTTATGCCTATCTTTACGATGAAAAATTGCCGGGCGACACGGTGCGGGAAATTATGTACTAGGACAAGGATTAGATTTAATTAAACAATGACTTTTCGCCGCTTGTAAGAGAATCGGCAAAAGTTTGTGAAGAAAATTCGTATTTTGTAAAATCTCCGCTTGGCTCATGCAAGACCATTGTGTTGATTGTTGCCTGCCCTGCCATTTCAATGCTTTCGACAAAGGCACGGACAGAGCTGTCCTTTGGAACGAGATTTACATTCCAGTTTGAAGCAGAACCAATAAATTCAATGTCAAAATTTTTGTTCAGAGCGTCAATGTTTCCGTCAAAAAGTGAAGTCATAAGTGATGAAACTTGTTCAAAAGTAGCATTTTCACCAGTCGCAACGACATTTTTTTTGCCTTGAGCGTTTGTCTGAATAATTCCGGTTTTTGTGATAGCCATTGAAGATTTAAAAGGCTTTAGTGTGTTCCAGAGAATTCCGTCATCAACAGAAACGATGAAAGTTCCCGAAGACTTTATTTCCCGTTTGATTTTTTTGATGAGCTTTGTCTGCGCAAAATCACCTTTTGTGACCTTGTGAGATGAAATATTTTTGCAGACCTCGTTAAAATTTTGTGAAGAAGTATTCTGGGCAAAGGCAAGAGAAAGCCCCGTTAAGACAACAGCAAGAAAAATTTTTTTTATGGACATAGCGGTTTTACCTAAAAAACTAAGTGAAATTGCTGATATTATTGGAGACGATCGGACTTGAACCGACTACCTTTTGAATGCCATTCAAACGCTCTAGCCAGGTGAGCTACGCCCCCATACACAGATGATTATTTCAGATTTTTAAAAATGTTTCTAGTGTTTTCGTTTCTGAAGTTCCCGCTATTCTCAATTTTTTTGTTTTTCCTTATAATAAAAAAATCGAGGATTTTATGGCTTACAAAATTTTTATTGACGGAAAAGAAGGAACAACTGGTCTCAAGATTTTTGAGCGGTTTGAAAAACGGAATGACATCGAAATTTTACTGATAGACGATGAAAAACGAAAAGACCCTGCCGAGCGCGCAAAAATGATTAACGCTTCGGATTTTACTTTCCTTTGTTTGCCTGATGCGGCTTCAATCGAGGCTGTTTCTCTATGCACGAATCCAAAGGTGCGTATTATCGACGCTTCTACGGCTCACCGAACGAATCCTGACTGGGCTTACGGTTTTCCAGAACTTTCAAAGGAACACCGCCAGAAAATTATTTCATCAAATCGGGTTGCAACTCCAGGCTGCTATGCTTCGGGCTTTGCTTCAATCTGTTATCCTTTGGTGACTCGGGGAATTATCTCACCAGATTATCCTGTCGTTTGTCACGCTGTTTCGGGATATTCTGGAGCAGGAAAAAAAGCAATCGCTCAGTATGAGGCAGCCGACCGAAACCCGGAGCTTGACTCGCCACGGCTTTACGCCCTCACTCAGGAGCACAAGCACTTGCCGGAAATGCAGAAAGTAAGCGGCCTCAACTACAAGCCAATTTTTAATCCTTATGTCTGCGATTATTTTGAAGGAATGACGGTAACAATTTCCCTTCACTCTCGCTTGCTCGAAAAAAAACTCACTGCAAAAGAAATTGCCGAGGTTTTTAAAGAGCATTATGAAGGCTGCCGTTTCGTAAAGGCCACTGAATTTTTGGGCGAAGGCACTTTAACAGAAAGTTTTATCCCTGCGAACACCTTGGCCGGCACGAACGATATGCAGATTTTTGTCTGTGGAAATGACGAGCGAATTGTTATCACAAGCCGCTTCGACAACCTTGGAAAAGGTGCCAGCGGAGCTGCCGTTCAGTGTATGAACATTATGATGGGAATTGACGAAGGAACGGGACTGTAAAAAACTTTTAGTCTTTCTTTCGCTCAAATCTTACTTTTACATAAATTTTGGCGGAATTCACAAGCTGCTGGGTTGATGCTTCGTCATCAAACCAGTCCGCCTTAAAAATCACTGAATCATCTATACCAATCGTAAAATACTTTGGAAAATTATATTCATAACCAAACTTTGCAATAAAAATCAGATGCTTATTTCCTTTTGCTTCTTCAAGCTTTGAGCCTGGATACGGAACAGTGTAATTAAACTCAGCTTCACCAAAAATTTTTCCGAATTTTTTTTGTTCGACAGAAAAGCCGCCTTTAAAAAGAGGACCAAAGGTGAAGTTATAAGAACGAATCGGGTTAAAATTTCCAGAACCTATCGGGAGTCCGTCATAAAGATAATAAAGACTTCTTGTTCCCATAAAGATAAAATCTAACTGACTAAAAAAGCCTAGAATTCCAGTTGAATTAAAAATTTGCTGAGAGCCGATATATTTTACGCCAACGGCACCTGTTGAAAGTATAATATCTGTAGATTTTTCTCCCTCGTACATAAGGTTTATGCCCAAGGTTCCTTCGCTATTTTCAAAATAAAGCGCATGAGAATACAAAAATCCGTCAATGAAAAAATTAAATTTAAAATAATGATAAGCAAGAAAAATACTTGCATCAGCCGTAAACAAATCAAAAGGTTCGGCTGTCGTATGTGCCACCGGATTTCCATATTGAAGATGTATGCCTTCTGCCAGAGCAATTTTTTTAGTCAAATCTGAGTCCATATTTTCAGCTTCAGTGCGGGATTTTTCGTAACTTAAAAAGGTAATAAAATCTAACTCTTCTATATGACCAGTAACTTTTGTTTTTTTGCCTTTTAAAGTATTGTTCAGCGCATCAACCGGACTTAAAATCCATGCAAAGGGAGGGCAGATTTCGTTCACATCAAGAAAAATTCTGTGCAGGGCTTCTCCGAAAATCGAGCCACAAATTGAGGTCGTGATAATGTCATTGATAGCGGGAGTTGTCGTTTCTCCAAATTCTTCCCAAGTAAAAGAGCCGAAGGCAGTCAAAAAAAAGGACTGCCAGAAGTTAAGGTTATTTGAGCGACCCGAAGTAAAATAAAGCGAGCCTTGATACGGATGACCAAACTGATTCATAAAAAAACCGTCTTCATCCCAAACCCACTTGCTATGAAGATTATCATTCATAGTTGAAAGATTTATATCAGAATAATCCTCTTGCAAAATGATTCTTGCGGCACTGTTGAAAAGCAAATTTACGGCAAAAACATCGCCAACAGCAATAGCAACATCTTTCTTAGTTGCCTCACCAAAAATCGAAAAACTCAAAAAAAATAAAAAGAAAATTGAAAAAAGCTTTTTCATTGCTGCTTGCACTTGTATCTTAAAATCAGAAAAAATAATTCAAAATCATATATAAAATCGTTCCGCCAAAAATACTAATCATGGCGTTTTTCTTCCAAAGATGAAGAAGCGCTGTAAAAATTGCAGCGCAAACGGCACAAATAACTGATGGAAGCTCCGTATGCGGCGTAGAAGATTTAAAAATTAAGTCAGTCGTGCGCTCCTTAAAGCAAATCGTAAAAAGAACGGCAATTGAAATCGCAGGAATAAATTTTTCGATGAATGAGAAAAACGAGGGAACCCTTCGTTTCGCAAAAATTAAAAACGGCAAAAAGCGAAGCGCAAACATCATAACGCCGATTACAAGAGTCGCGATTATGGCTTCATTTGAGGTCAGTTTCATTGCTCACCTCCTCGCTTAGGATGGCGCAGCAATAGCATTACGGCAATTCCAAGACAAAGACCTGTCAAAATTAAATGCTGATTCGGTAAAATCGGCTTTCCCTTGATTTGAATGTAAGAAAGGGCGATTGCCACCACGCTAGTTAAAACGCCAACAAGCGAAGGCAAAAAATCTTTAGTAGAGCGAATCTGGTTTATCATTAAAACAATAAAAAGTGCAGTAAGTGCAAAATCGACTCCGTTTAAATAGCCGGCAGGAATGAAATTTCCGACAATAGCACCGATTAAGGTTCCAAAAATCCAGTATGAATAGTCAAAAATCGAAACGACGGCAAGATAAGGGCCTTTGTCAGCGTCTTTCGGAATATTGCATGAAGAAACAAGTGCGAAGGTTTCATCGGTAATCGTAAAAATGAGGGGGAATTTCCATTTTCCTGTGTCACGGTAGGTTTCAAGAAGCGCAAGCGAGTAAAAAATATGCCTTAAGCCAATGAAAAATTCGATTCCAACGAAAGTCAAAATAGAAGCCCAAAACGACGAGTTGCTCGCAATTCCAGAAGAAAAGAGCGCAATTCCTATGTACTGCCCAGTTCCCGAAAAAATAAGGAGACTCATCAAAACTGCAAGATACCACGGAAAGCCCGCGTTCACGACCATAAGCCCGAATGGAATGCCAATCGCAATATAGCCAAAAAAGACCGGAGTAGTAAGTTTGACAGCCCTTCTGAAATTAGAAGAATCAAGCATAGGAAATAATTTTATCAAAAAATAAAGAAAATTAGAAGAGAATAGATGTTCGCTTCGCTCAACATGACAATTTTCTTAAATATAACAAAATATTATCGATTGAAATTGCCGATTTTTCACTTTTATCTCATTACTTCATTTAGAAAACAAAAAACTAATTGGAGGTCTTTATGAAAAAAAAACTTTTTAAGGAATGGGCGAGGCCCGTTTTTTTGGCGATGACGCTTGTTATTGGCGTTTTACTTGTTTTATCCCCAGTGTCATGCAGGCTGACTGAAGAGGGACTTGAAATTATTCCGGCAGATACGACGGCTCCCTCCGTTGAGTCATTCGATGTAGTGGGCTCAAAATCAATTTCTATTGCTTGTTCTGAAAAAATCGTCCTTGATAAAATCTCGGTTTTTGAGCTGGAAGCTGGTAACGAGGATGAGGAAATTCCTCTAGTTCTTGATGAAGAAAATGCCTTTGCTGTCGCTGATTCAATCACTTACAGCGAGGATGGAAAATCCTGCGAAATTTCGTTGACAGTTCCTACAAATGTCGGTAAAAGCTACATTTTTTCTGGCACAGTTTACGATATTACGGGTAACAGCCTTGAATTCGCTCAGAAATTCTATGGCTACAACGAGAATCCAGCCCGCCTGCTTTTCAATGAGATTCGCACGACTTATAAAAAAGATAAGGAAGCGGTGGAATTTATTGAATTTTACTGTCTAAAATCAGGAAATACATACGGCTTTGAAGTAGTGAGTGCTGCGAATACAGAGTCAAAAAAATATGTTTTCCCGTCAATCGAAGTGAAGCAAGGCGAATTCATCACATTGCACGGTAAAATTTTTGAAGGAATGGAAGACACAGCTCTTGATGAGACTGGAGATGATTTGACACTCTCTAGGGCAAACGAAAGCTGTGATACAGCCCGCGATTTATGGAAAAGCGGAACGGACAAAATTGCTTCAAATACTGATGTCGTCGTGGTCAGAGATTGTGTTTCAAAAGAAATAAAAGATGCGGTTTTGCTGAGTCTTAGCGGAAAAACTGAGTGGACGAAAGCTTTGATGACTGAATTTGCTGAAAGTGCGTTTGCGAAAGGAATCTGGCAGGACGGCTCTTCACCAGTAAACGCTGTCTGTACAGACGGAATGAGCAGTTCTATTTTGCGTTCAATTTCAAGACAGAATACAGCGGAAATAATTGAAAAATACAAGGATTCGTCAACGCTCCCTGAATTCATAAAAACTTCCGCGAATGACTGGTTCGTGACAAATTCATATAAAGATTCAGAAACAAAGGAAACAATTTCAGGCGCAACTCCAGGATACGAGAATTCAAATGTTCCTTTGAATGGCGAATAATGAAGCAAGGCATACAAAACCCGTCTTAAAATAGAACTTTTCTTATCTCTAGCATTTTGCCGTCGGATTTGCTAAAATATCAGAATGTCTGAATTATTAGCACCTGCCGGCAACATCGAAGCATTGGATGCTGCTATTGGCGAAGGAGCGGACGCAGTTTATTTGGGTCTCAAAAGTTTTAACGCGCGTCTCCGTTCCTCAAATTTTGCCTGGAACCAATTTGAGGCGGCTGTTTCTTCTCTTCACCGCCAGAACAAAAAAATCTATGTTACTGTAAATACCGTAAGCGAAGAGCGTGACTTGGAGCGGCTCTATCGCTTTTTGTCCTACTTAAACAAAATCGGGCCGGACGGCCTTATCGTTCAGGATTTTGGCGTTATCCGAATGTGTCAGGAATTTTTCCCGAACCTAGAGCTGCATGGCTCAACTCAGATGAATGTCGAAAGTGCTGCCGGCGTTAATTTGCTCAGCAAAGCGGGCTTAAAGCGAGTTGTCGTTGCCCGTGAGCTTGGTCTTGAAGAGATTAAATACATAAAAAGTCACACGAATGCAGAGCTTGAAATTTTCGTTCATGGAGCCTTATGCGTAAGTGAGTCAGGCTTATGTCTTTTTTCAAGCTATTTGGGCGGAAAGTCTGCTAACAGGGGAATGTGTACTCAGGCTTGCCGCCGCTTTTACACGGTAGACTCTCAGACTCAGGGCGAAGTTCAGGGATATTATTTTTCTCCTTGTGATTTACAGCTCATCGAGCAGATTCCTGATTTAATGCAGCTTGGGGTTGAATCCTTTAAAATCGAAGGACGAATGAAAAGCGCGGAATATGTTGGCTCTGTAGTTGCCGCTTACCGCTATTTAATGGACAACTGGGAAAAAGACAAAAAAGGTGCCCTTGCTACGGCAAAGCGACTTCTTTCTACGGATTTTGCGCGTGCAAAAACCTCTTATTGGTACAATTTTAAAACGAACGAAGAGGGCGTTAAAAAGGCCGGAAGTCTCATTTTGAACCCGAAGCAGGCGGGCGGAACCGGAATTTATCTTGGAAAAATCGACAAATTTGAATCTCCTAGTGACGAAGCGCTGGAGAGGGCAAAAGAAACCGCTCCTAAGGATGCAAATCCAGAAGATTACAGAATCGTAATGGCTCATCTTTCGGGCGGAAACTATGATCCGGATGTCGGCGACTCAATCCGCTTGCATCGTCAGGACGACACCGGGCGGGCAAGCCACAAAGTGCGCACTGTCGAAACTGACGAAAAGGGCAACAGATTCATTGATGTTCCGACTGGCTTTAAGCGGGGCGACAGCGTTTATCTTTTGCAGACAAAGGCAATGTCAAAGCGTTATCCTCGTGTTCTTCCGCCAGATTTAGGAAAATATCGTCAGCAGCCGGGGGCGGAAGTCCTTCCAATTTTGGATTTGACTCCTGTCGAAAAAAATGAGCTTAGCTTTTTTCCAGAGGGGCTTTACATTCAGGTCTCAACCTTTAAGGATTTGTTTCAGGCAATTTCAAAAAATCCCGTCCGCATGATTGTTGAGTTTAATTCTGAAAGTCGAGAGGATTTTCTGGTCAAAAAAACTAGTCTTCCGCTTTCAAAAAAGCAGATTATAATCTCGCTTGATCCATATTTGCCTTCTTCAAAAGAAGAGCAGATGTCAAATGATTTACAGGCTTTGATTGACGAAGGATTTAAAACTTTCGTAGTGAACAATATCGCTCATATTTCTATTCTTCGCGGAAAAGGGGCGAACTTAATCGCAGGCCCATATCTTTATACCTTTAACCGATGGGCAGTCTCTTGGTTTGAAAACCAGAATCTTGGAGCTTTTATTACTCCTCTCGAAAATTCCTGGGACAACCTGAAAGCAACATGGGAAGAAAATGTCCGCTCACGAGTTTTGGTCACGGCATTTGCTTATCCGGCACTTTTCAGAATGAGATTCAGCCTGCCAGATGACTATGACTTTTTGTATTTCGCCGACAAAGAAGAAAAAATCTTCAAAGTCAATTCTACCGTTGATGGCTCAATCGTTATGCCAGAAGAACCTTTCTCTATTGTAGATAAGGTTGAAATTTTGAACTCAAACGGCTTCAAGCGAATTCTCCTTGATTTTTCACGCACTCGCCTTACAAAGCAAGAACTTAAAATGGTCACGAATGCGATGATAAAACGAGTGCCGATTCCAGAAAGTTCCCGCTTTAACTGGAAAGACGGCTTTTACAGCCTTGAAAAAATGGAAATTTACAAGGCTATGAACGAAAAGCAAGAAGAAGAAAAACAGGCGAGAAGATACGGAAAAGGAGAAAGGAGTGGCCGACCTTCCCGCCAAATTCAGAATCAAAAAGATTCTAAAAAAAGGCGTAAATAGGACAAATTTGTAAAAACAGTTTTCTGCCCTATCTGCACCAGATTTATTTAGAAAACGGTTTCACCTCCGTCCATAAATTCATTGCTAATTTCAGAATAATCTGAGTTTACAGAATCAGTTTCTTCAGCAGCTGAAGCTGACTCTGTGCCAGATTTGTTTTCTGCAGTTTTTTCTGGCTTAAAATCAATGTGCTCCGCCACAATGTATATTTTTGAGGCAGCTTTTCCTTCTGAATTCTTCCAGCGGTCTTGCTTTAATCTGCCGACAACACGAAGCCCGCGGCCTTTTTTTGCCATTTTTACCGCAGTTTTGCAAAAATTTTCGCCCCAAGCCTCGACATCAAAAAAAGCGGTCTCCTTCTGCAAGCTGCCTTTCATGTCATGGTAAAATCTGTTTGTTGCGATAGGAATCATACAGACTCGGGTTCCACGAGCAGTTTCCCGAATTTGAGTGTCACGAACGACATTACCTTCAATCACGATTTGGTTCATCTGATTCATAAAATTCTCCTGATAAGTGAAATAAAAAAATAGTGAGTATTTTTCCTGCTCGGCCGTAGCAGAAAAAATGAACAAGCCCCTCCCCTTGTTCACTATATGTAATGAAACAAAAAGCAAATTTAGGCAATTTGTGCCGATAAAATTTTGTTATATTTGAATAAATTTTTGTTATAATTCAGAAAATCAAGATTTCACAGGAATTTCGCCAAATTACAGCCTGCACGATTGACAAAGCGTACGATATATCGTACGCTTTTATTTGTAGGAGGTATATTATGGCTGTAATGACTGCGACAAAGGCAAGAAGTAATCTTTACGCTCTAATTGACCAGACAAAAAATTTCCACGAACCGATAGTAATATCTGGAAAACGGAATAACGCCGTTCTCATCTCAGAGGATGATTGGAATTCCATTCAGGAAACACTATATCTTTGTTCAATTCCAGGAATGAGGGAATCAATTCTGGAAGCAAGTAAAGAGCCTTTGGATGAAAGTGTTGAGGACCTTGGCTGGTAATGTGGACGATAAAATATTCGAAGCAGGCCGTAAAGGACAGTAAAAAGATAGAACAATCCAATCTGAAGCAATCTGTAATAAATCTGCTAGAAGTTTTAAAGGTAAATCCGTTTCAGACCCCTCCTCCTTATGAAAAACTGATTGGGGATTTGACAGGAAAGTATTCGAGAAGAATAAATATTCAGCACAGGCTTGTTTACGAAGTTTTTGAAGAAGAAAAAATTGTTCGTGTTCTTAGAATGTGGACACATTATGAATAGCCGAAAACAAAAAAAAGCCGAAGCCCCAACTTAAGACAAAGGATGTCTTAGGTCAGGAAGTCAACCGCACCAGAGGAAATGGTTTGGCTGACACTTCGGCAAGGCTTTCCCCCAATTACTGGCATAAGGGAGGGAAAAGCCCTAAATTCAATTTTATAAGCGTACTAGACGCAGATGAACGCAGATTATTTGCAATTCCACCTGACACCCATGTCATTGACTGACATGCACGTCTGTCATTGCCTGGCGTGACCAGGCAATCTCTTGCACGAGATTATCGGGTCTAAGCCCGATAATGACACTATGGGTCAATTACTCAATTGTAATTGATTGTAAATAAAGTTCGTTTGAAGCACCGATGTAAACATCAACACCTTCTGCACCACCTTCGATGTCAACAGAATATGTTGTAGCATCTGTTGACTGAACCGGATTTGAAGTTTTTACAGGTGTACCGTCAGCTCCCACAGTTACTTCAAGATAGCGGTTGTTTTCATCTTTCTTTGATGTTATACCAAATGTTACAGTAAGTTTTACAGAACCTTTTACACCAGAAATCTTAATTCCGTCTCTTTTTATGATAAGACCACTATTGTGTGTTTTCCACTGAACAGAGTTGCCTGGTTTATTATTTTCGGTTGCAGTCCAATCTGGAGCCGTTGAAACATCCGCCTTACTATCACCTACTCCTGTTCCAGAATATTTTGAAAGTGTAAGGTTGAGATTACCGTTTGCACCAGCATATACATAGTCTTCTGCAAGGATTGCGGCTGTTGTAGAAAGAGCTGTTGCAGCAGTGTATGTATAATTAGTATCAGATACTTTAGTTGGCGTATAAGCATTTACGGTAAATTTTTCAACTGTAGCCTTAGTCAAATCCCAGCTGTCTGTTGTCTTTGCAATACCCTCATAAGAAACAGTAACCTTTACGCTTTCTGTTGCCTCATACGCAGTACTTGCTGAGCCACGAACATAGTATTCTCCTGCGGCAAGTTCTGTGATTGTTGCAGTAGTTCCAGCCTCGTCAACTGTAACCGTAAGTCCTGCGTCTGTTGCGCTTACAAAGGTTTCGTCGTCAGTTGAGTATTCAAGGTCTGTAAGTCCGTCCCAGGTTACTGTTCCTTCTCCGTCAGCAGCTGTGGCAGAGCTTGCCTTTGCGGTAACTGTTGCATCTGGTGCCGAGCGTGTGAATTTTGTGATTGTTGCTGTAATTTCTCCGCTTCCGGCGACTGTAACTGCGATTGTGGCTGTCTTTTCCTTTGCATCTGTTACCGTGAGAGTTGCCTCTCCACTTGAAACAGATGAGATTGCAATTTTTCCGTCAGCAATAGCAACTGTTGCGACTGTCGTATCGCTTGAAGTTACGCTAGTTCCAACGAGACCGAGCGTTGAAAGGTCGTTTGCGGTAACAGAGTTTGTCTGAGCGGCAAATACGGCATTGTTTTCTGCAATGGTGATTTTGTTGATGAATACATTGTTTGAAGCACCAATATAGATATTTGTTCCACCACCTGCATTGATTTCTTTTACAATGCTTGTCATTTTTGCTGTCTCTGTCGCATCGGCAGTTGAATCAATGCCGATGCTCTGAGTTGTGCCAGAGTCACCAATCGTAAGCTCAAGATTTCGGTCACCAGCAGCCTTGCCTTTGATACAGTACCAGTCAATTGTAAGAATTACTTTACCCTTAACATCTGCAATTTTAAGCGCGTCATTTTTAATGCGAAGACCACTTGTAGCTCCTTCTGCATAAGAGTAGTTAGTATCGTTTTTTGTTGAAACGCCGATTCCTGTTCCTGTTGCAGCGATTGTTAATGTGAGATTGTCTTCTGCGCCTTTTACGCTTGCATCGCTTGTAAGAGTGTAAGTTCCGTCTTTGTCGTATGCGGTTTTTGCATCTCCACTTGTGACATCAGTAACAAGTGTTCCTGAAACAGTTGGATTTACAAAAATTGTATCTGCATATTTTGTAAAATCCCATGAATCAGTTGTTGCAGGACCTGAATATTCTGCCTTCGCCACGGTAACTTTTACAGTCTTAGCTTCCGTTGTGTTTTCTCCATCACTAGCTGTAACGCTTACTGTTACATCGTGTGCCGCACTTGAATCCGTGCTTTTTGCAGTAAGAACTACAGTGTCAGATGTAGAAGATGAAAGTGTCGCATATTCATCGCCTTCTGTGATAGTCCATGTGTAAGTGATTGTCGGCTCGCCGTTCTTCGTGGCAACGGCAGTAATCGTTGATTTACCGTCCGCCGCAATGCTTGTAGGCTCTGCAGTGACACTTGCGATTCCTGTGACTTTTGCAGTGACCTGAGCACCGACTTTAAGAACTTTTACGGTAACTGTATTGGTTTTTCCGCCAGCTTTGACCTGGACTGTTACATCAACATCATTTTCTGTGCTGCTGTTCTTTCCGGTGAGCGTTACGCTTTCCCCTGTAGTGGCAGAAAGTTCAGCAGAGTCTGCACCGCTAGTAATGCTCCATTCATAATTAAATGACGGATTTCCTTTTTTAGAGACTGAAGCAGTGAGCCTTGTTGTGCCTGTTGCTTCAATTTCTGAAGATTCTGCAACGGCTGTAACGGCTGTTACTTCTGAATCATCTTCATCATCGTCGCTCGAACAAGAAACGAACATTCCCCCAAATAAAAGTGCAGTCGCAGCAAGAAGAGCTGTGAACTTTGATAATTTTTTCATATTTCCCCCTTTTTTGAATATGAATTAAGATTTGGATTTTATTATAATACGGGGGGGGGTAATTTCTGACCAGTTTTTGAATTATTCTGACATTTAAAAACTTCTGCGGCATATTTTCGATTTTTCTTGAATAACTGTATTTTTGGACTATAATTAACGAATATATAAAACTGTGTTTTCAAACTATATGGGAGTCAGTATGAAGAAATCACTTATTTTTGCTCTTTTCTTTTCGCTTATCACAGGCCTTGCTTTTTCTGCGACAATGAATTCAAGAGTCAGGCAAGTTCCTAAGAATATTCAGGAGCAAATTTTCGAAAATCCGAAAGACACAATTTATGATTTGGTAAAATTTCTCGTAGGAAATTCGAATGACACAGGCTTGAAAATCAGAATTATGCACGACTGGATTTGTGACAATATTGCCTATGATTGCGATGTTTTTACGGAAGAGGGAGCAGGGCCGCAGGGCTACGAAACTGTCCTCAAAAAAAGAAAGGCTGTCTGCATAGGATATGCGAATCTTTTGGCGGTTATGTGCCAGGTAGCAAAAATTGACTGTGAAATTGTGTCCGGATGGTCAAAGGGCTTTGGCTACCGGGGGTACCTAAAGGAAGAATCAGATCACGCATGGAATGCCGTAAAAATCGCAGGAAAATGGAAGCTTATAGATGTTACTTGGGATGCAGGCTTTGTTGAAAGACGAACTTTTATAAAGCAATATACTCTCCAATGGTACAATCTTACACCCTATCAGTTCGGTTATTCCCATCTTCCGGAGGAAGAAAAATGGCAGTTGCTTCCGGAAAAGCAAGTCCGAACTCCTGAACAATTTGTAAAAGAACCTTATGTTCCGGGAGTTTTTTTTGAGTACGGACTTTCCTTTGGAAAAGATTCTCCAGATTATACGAACGAAATCCATGAAGCCACGGGCTTTGATTTTGTGAATTCAAAAAACGGTGTCGCTCTCGTTGCAAATATCCGTCCTGAAAAAACTGATGAAGATATGCGCAATTACTGCTGGACGGAAAACAACGGAAAAACCAAGCGATATGTGATTGATGTTCCGAATAAAAATGAATTTGAATTTTCACTAGGCGCACGGACAAACGGAGTAATAAATAATCCATATTGTTTTTCTCGTTCAGAATTTGAGCAGACCATAGTTCCAAAGGCAAAAAATCTTCTTGCTTCAAAAAAAATCACCCAAAAAGAGCTGGATTTGTTTATTGATTCTTATTATCTGATAGAAGAAAATCTTCGCTACTACTATCGGGAAGATTTGTTTGACAATGTACGAAACTCTGCTAACACTAAAATTCTAAAGCTCTTGGAAAAAAACACTTCAAGATACGAAAATGTCCTTACCGTCACCGTAAAAGCTGCGGAAGATTATGAGGGCTACGGAAATGTAAAAATGAGGTTCCCGCAGTTGTACCAGAATTACAATTCTGCTTCAATAATCAAGGTAAACGAGCCTTTAGTCGGAGTTTTGAAAAAAGGAAGCGAGCAACATTTTTCTGTGTCGATGAACTACTTTTCTAATATAGCACTGATTGTTGGTGAAAATAATGATTTTGTCTTTTTCAAGAAAAATCCAAAAACAGGTGCGTTTGAGCTTGATTACACGATTCCGGAAGATTTAAAAGAAATCGGAGTTTTTGCCTCAAAAGACAACAAAAGCTATGAAGGCATTTTTTCGTATTCGGTAGAGTAAAATTTGTATCATTGCCGGGCATTACCCGACAATGACAGTCTTACTAGTAAGCGCCTTTGTAAATTACTCGTACTTGCTTGTACAAGCCTTCACCTTCGCTCTTTGTTTCAATATCTGAAAAATCATTGAGCGTTGTGTGAATCAAGCGGCGTTCAAATGGATTCATTGGCTCCAAGAGAATTGAAGAGCGTCGACTTCGGACCTTGTCTGCCGTCGTGTAAGCCAAATGAACGAGATTTTCTTCGCGGCGAACACGGTAATTTTCTGTATCGAGAATGACTCTTACATCTTCACGACCTAAGTGACCTGCATAAACATTTGCAAGAAGCTGCAATGCGTCAAGGTTCTTTCCTTTTCGTCCAATAAGAATTGACGAACTATCGCTAGTTAGTTTTAGACCAATCTTCTTTTCTTCACGGAATAAAATCTCAACCTGAGCTTCATATCCCATTTTTTCAACGACATCAGAAACGAACTGAGTCAATTTCTGCTCAAATTCATCCTGTGGAATTGGATTACCGACCGTTCGTTTGGCAACTTCGTGAACTGACTCTTTTTCGTCGTCGTATTTTACGCCTGGAGTCGCATCTTCTGTGTGAACTCGAATCTTTACATAGCCAGATTTGAACAAAGTCTTTTTCTGAACTTCAAGAATTTCAACATCAAACTGGTCGCTTTCAAGACCAAGCTCCATAGCCGCCTTTTCAATGGCATCCTTTTCGGTTTTACCTTCAAATTCGTAAGTCATTTTATTTTCTCCTATAGATTGCCGTGTCACGCACGGCAATGACATTTATTTTTTCATCATTTTGTTAATTATAATCTGCTGGCCCAGCTGGAAGATGTTTGAGACCGTCCAGTAAAGCAGCAATCCCGCCGGTGCATTGTAGAACAGGAAGAAGAACATAATCGGCATACCGTACATCATCATCTTCATCTGACCTGCATTCGCTCCGTTTGTCGTTCCGCCATTTCCTGTGATTTTACCGAACAAAAGCTGTGAAATTACATAAATCACTGGCAAAATTCGGATTTGGTTCCAGCCCAAGATTGGAAGTCCTCTCTCAAAGACTGGACCTACATGGTCGCCCTGAGAAAGGTCGTCAATCCAACCGCTTATGAAGGAAGCTCCTCGGAACTCAAAATAGTTATTGAACAAGTTGTACATAGCGAACAAAACCACGAACTGGAAGAGCATTGGCAAGCAGCCGCTCATAGGATTGTAGCCGATTTCCTTGTACATTTTGGCAGTTTCCTGCTGCAAGCGAGCCGGATCGTTCTTGTATTTTGCCTGAAGAGCCTGCATCTTTGGCTGGAATTTCTGCATTTTCTGAGTGCCTTCGAGACTTTTTTTCGTAATCGGGAAAAGCACAATTTTTAAAATAATCGTTACGATAATGATTGAAACGCCCCAGTTGTGAACGACTTTATTGATATTTTCAAGCAAGAATTTGAGCACAACTTCGAGCCAGTACAAAAATCCAGAGGTCTGTAAGCTTTCGTTAAAATGAACTCCTGACAAGCCCCATTCATTTTTTTCTTCTGAAACATATTTTTTCAACTCAGATTCATTACGGGGACCAGCGTAGATATAATAACTATCGTTAGTTTCTTTTGAGTCGGTAGCCTTTCGGGTCATCTTGACCTGTGCGTTTGTCGCTTCTCCGACCTCAATTTCTGAATTGTAAACGACCTTGCTTTCCATAGAATTTTTGTTCTCTGGATAGACGATGAACTCAAAATATTTTCCGGCAAGAGCCGTCCAAACCCAGTCACGCTCGTAATCTTTTGTCTGCTTCTGACCGAGATTGATTTTTTTGACCTTTTCGCCATTGAACGAAACTAACTGCCGGTATTCATATCTGTCTGATTTTGGATTGTATTTCGGACCAATCTGAGGAGCGGTTCTGAGAGTGTATGCCACACCGCCCACATCGAGACCTGTGAAATTTTCATCTCCGGCAATTGAAATGTCGAGCTTGAAGGTGTAATCGTTCGGTTTGAAGGTGTATCGCTTTGCAAGAGTAAAGCCAGACATGCTTCCGTCAGCATTTTTTGAAGTGAATTTTTTGAAGAAGCCAATGAACTGCTCGCCGTTTTCGTTCGTTCCCTGTTTGACATTAAAAATGTCGTTTACGATAGGCTTTGTTGCCCCGCCCAAAGAAAGACCAAAAGCCCTGTTTTTTTCTGACAGATTTTCAATCAGCTCAACGCCCTTTCCGGTTGAAGCGTCGCGGTTTTTAAGATTTCCACGCTCATCCTTTTCGATAAGCTCAAAACCAACGATATCACCGCCCTTGTTTGTAAAGGTAACATGAACTTTGTCAGTGGTGATTGTAAATTTTTCCTCGGTGAGAGGAACTTCAGCATTTTCGCCGGCTTCAGAAACTCCTGAGCTTGAAACGAAAAAGTCGCCAGAAGAGGCATCATTTTGAATCTCTGTTGATTCGCCTGTAGCCGTACCTTCGTCCGCAGTCTGATTAGACTCAGCGATTTGCTCTATTTTTGTGCTTTGATTTTGATTTTTCTGTGGCGGGAACAAAAAAGTCTGCGCCGCAAAAAATCCGACCAAAACAACAGTAGAAAGCGAAATCGCCCATACAGTGTTTTTTTCCATTTATTTTTTCCTTTTTGCCAGTCCTAAAGCCTTGAATCGGGGTCTCTCAGAAAGAAGCGAAACAGAGCCGTAAAAATGGCGGTAAGATTTCAATATAAAGAGATTTTTAGGGCAAAATTATATCATAAATTTCTATTATAAAACAAGATAGCTGAAATCTTGCGATTATAATGGCAATCGTCTAAAATGACAGAAAATGACGAAATCTCTAAAATCTCCGCTAGCTTTTAATCTTCTCTATTTTTTTGTGATACTTGCAGTTACGGCGGGAATTGTCTTTCCTTTGCTTTTTGTTTTGCTTTCTCCGTCTCTAAAAGATTTTACATTCGTCTTTTCATCAGAAGTCTGGCGCACAGCGATGAAAAACACTTTGCTTGAATGCCTTTCTTCTACAACTCTTTCTGTGTTAGTGGGCTATCTTTTTGCTTATGCCGTAGTTAAGGCGGACATTCCTTTTAAAAAAATTTTTGGATTCATTCCGATTCTGCACTTGATGACACCACCTTTTGTCGGCGGACTTTCTTTCATTTTGCTTTTTGGTCGTCAGGGATTTTTTACTCACACGATTTTGGGTCTGGATATCAGCCTTTATGGTTTCCGGGGACTTTTGATTGCCCAGGTTTTGTGCTTCTTTCCGATTTCATATCTGATTTGTGCTCAGGTTTTAAAAAGAGTTCCCCCGAGTCTGGAGCAAGCCGCCCGTGCAATGGGTGCTTCAAAGGCAAAAATCGCCTTTACTGTTACTCTTCCGCTTTGTCTGAACGGAATTCTTTCCGCGGCTCTTTTTATTGCAGTTTCAGTTCTTAGTGATTTCGGAAATCCTATGATTGTCGCAGGCCGTTTTCGAGTCCTTGCCGTAGAGGTTTACACTCAGCTGAACGGATGGATAAATTCAGGAACAAGCTGCGTTTTGGGGATAATTCTGGTTCTTCCGTCAGTCGTTCTTTTTATCGCACAGAATATTATGATGAAAAAACAGAACGAAAAATTCGCTACGGTCGGTTCAAAATCTTCTCCACTGCCAGAAAAAAAGTCCTCGCTCGTCACGCGGATTTTACTTTTTATCTTTTGTCTTTTTATCTCTCTTTTGATTTTTGCCCAGTTTCTCTCGATTCTGATTGGTGCTTTTCAGAAAATTTGGGGAGTGAATCCCGCTTTCACGACAGAGCATTTTAAGATGATTGGAAAATTTTCCCGAGAGCTTTCTAATTCTCTCATTTTTGCCTTTGTTGCGGCAATTTTGGCAACTACATTCGCCAGTCTTTCAGTTTTTTTCGTTTCAAGAACAAATCTTCCGCTTAAAAAATATCTTGATGCTTGTGTTCAGATTCCGGCAGCAATTCCAGGAAGCCTTTTTGGTCTCGCCCTTACTCTTTCGGCAGCCCGACTTCATATTCACGCCTCCGGATTTATGATAATTCTGGCAATGACGGTCGCTTTTATGCCATTTTCGTACAGAATCATTTCAACAGTCTTTTCTCAGATTAAATCAACTCTTGACGACGGCTCCCGTTCACTGGGAGCGACTAAATTGCAGGTTTTTACGACGATTTTGCTTCCGCTATCAAAAAGTGGGATTTTTTCTTCGTTTATTTATGATTTTGTACGCGGGGTTGGAACAATCAGCTCGGTAATTTTTCTTGTTTCATTTAAAACTCCGCTGGCTTCAATTAAGATTTTAAATCTGGCAGAGCAAGGCGAGTGGGGTAAAGCCGCCGCCTTGGCGACAATCCTTACCACACTCACATTTAGCGTGCTTTTAGCGGGCAAGCTTGTTTTAAGTCTTAAAAAAGACAGTTAATTCGCCTTATTCTCCGCCGCTTCAAGCGTATTATACATGAGCATTGCGATTGTCATAGGTCCGACTCCGCCTGGAACCGGGGTGATGTAGCTGGCTTTCTCTTTCAGGTCTTCAAAGTCGCAGTCACCGATTAGGCGGAATCCGCTCTTTTTGCTTGCATCGGGGATTCGGTTTACGCCAACATCAATTACAACCGCTCCGTCCTTAACCATGTCGGCTGTGACTGTGTGTGGGTGGCCTGAAGCTGCAATCAAAATGTCTGCCTGACGGGTGATTTCCGCCATGTTTTTGGTTCCTGTGTGGCAGATTGTTACGGTGCAGTTAGTTTCTTTTCGGGCGAGGAGAAGTGAAACCGGCTTTCCTACGATGTTGCTTCGGCCTATGACCACGGCGTGTTTTCCGCTCGTTTCGATTCCCATGCGCTCAAGAAGGACTATAATCCCGTGTGGTGTGCATGGAAGGAAGGCTTTTTTGCCGATTACGAGATTTCCCACATTGACCGGGTGGAAGCCGTCTACATCCTTTTCGGGAGAGATTGCCATAATCACTTTGTCTTCGTTTATGTGTTTTGGAAGAGGAAGCTGAACCAAGATTCCGTGAACAGAATCGTCCTTGTTGAGCTTGTCGATTAAAGCGAGCAAATCTTCTTCGCTGGTGTTTTCGGGAAGCTCAACGCTCTTATCGGCCATTCCTGCCTCTGCCAGAGCCTTTCGCTTTCCAGTGACATAGCTTACGCTGGCAGGATTTTCGCCCACGAGAACTACGGCCAGACAAGGAGTGATTCCCTTTGCCTTTAGGGCTGCTACCTTTTCGGCAACGCCCGCCCGAACATCCAATGCAATCTGCTTTCCGTCGATAATCTGTGCACTCATTTTGTAACCTCTTCTTTCACTTTTAGTTTAATTAAGTGAATTGAAAATATACTGTATTTTCAGTAAAATTACTATCTATTATTTAAATATAACGAGGATTTATGAAACGCTTTCTCGCGCTTTTTTGTGCGCTTTTTATGATTTCATCTTTTGCTTTTGCAGACGATGATGCTGAAATCAACACAAACGAAGACATTGACCAGGAAAAACCTGAGGACGAAGAAGCTGACATTCCGCTCAAAGCGTCAATGAATATGAACGAGCCAGGCGATCAGTTCATCAAAATCTCCCTTATGGCAACCTTTCCTCTTAATTTCGGCGGTTCTTTCCCATTGTACAAAAAGGGGCAGCTTTCTATTGGTGGAGCAGGTTCTTTAGGCTACCACAGATTCATAACGAACTGGTGGGCATGGGGAATTGATGTTTACTTCGGCTATCACCCGACAATCGGCGAAAACATCTTCACTTACATTCCCTTCGTTTTGGACACAACGATTCAGCCGACCTTTAAAAAATTTGAATTTCCCCTCACCGTTGGAGTCGGTTTTGCAATGGAAAATTACCTGAGCAGAACTTACTTTCCCGGTCTTATCTTAAAAGGTCAGGCGGGCGTTTTCTACAGGGTAACTCCTAGCTGGTCTTTCGGTACGGAAGGCGATTTTATGTACATGCCACAGTGGTATGAGGATTCAAAATACAACGATTACGGTCTTTTTGCATCATGGGCACTTGTCGCCCGCTACCACTTCTAGCTTGAGGTTCTTTACAATGAAAAAAATAGTTTATTTTATTTTTGCTTCAATTTTTTCAGTATTTTTATTTTCTTGTCACGGAATTATTTTTGATGAAATCAGAAACGAGGTTGAGCTTGATGATGCAAAAGTTTCAGGTCAAATCAAAAGCATAGTTCGTTATTCCTACGATTGTGATTCTGACGGTGAAAAAGAAGAATGTGTCTTTACGGCCACAGGAAAGATTTATTATAGAAATATTTCATCTGCGGAAAATTCTAGTGGTGAAGAAGTCACTGAATTTGCAGATTCTATTGCAAGTAAAAAAATTGGATTTTCATCTTTTTCAAAACCTAGCTCTGGAAGAGTCCTTTCGCTGGCGGCAGACGAAACTTATCTTTATGCTTTGGTAGCTGATGTTGAAACAGATGATGATGATGATACAAACGGTACGAAAACTCGTCAAATCTGGTGTTTTGATGGCTCTGACTGGACGCAAATTGTGACTACAGCTTATAGCAATTCATACGGCTTTGTCCTTTTCTGTACGAACTCTCCAAAAAGCGAAAATCGAAAAGCATATTTTCGCTATGACTCAAAAGTTTATGAGTTAAATGGCAGCAGTACCACAATTGATGTTGAAGATGAGTCCCAAGGCGGTTATGTTTATGCAAATGAAGATAATTCTTATATCGGTACATACACTGAAACGGAAGATTCCTCATTAACAGCGTTAGCGGTAAAATCTTGTGCAAATCTTAATGGAACAGTTTATTTTTCGTCTGAGCCTTCATTAGTATCAGATGAAACAGAAGATGATGATGCCACTTATCTTTATTTTGGAACTAGTGATGATGTTTATTATTTTCAAGACGGTTCTTCTTGGACTAGTGTAGATTTAGATTGTTCTACAATATGTTCTCTTGGAGTTACGGATAATTATCTTCTGATAGGCACTTCAGACGGAATTGCTCACATTTTGCTTAGTACACTTAAAGGCGGAGCTTCATCTGCCTCTACGACTTCTTTTGACAACAATGCGGCTTCTGCCCTTTCTTCGTATTATAAAGTTCCTGCCATTCTTGTTGTAAATCCAGCACTCGATGAATACTCAGGAACAATATTTGCAAGTTCAATAACTTCAAGTACTAGCGCATCTTTAAATAATGTTGGATTATGGTCTTATTTCTCTAGTGAAGGCAAATGGAACAGAGAATAAAAAAGGGAATGACTAATAAGTAAGTGTCATTGCCGCACTTAGGGAGCGCCTCCCCTGTCATTGCCGCACTCAAGGGCATTGCTTGTCGCCCTTGCTTAGATGCGGCAATCTCTTGTATTGCAATTAAATACCCCAAATGTCGACTTTCGTCACTCACAACAAAATTATGTTTAAAATCGAAAAAGACACGTTCGCTTCACACGCGCAGCCTAAAGCATTTATTTTTTCAATAACTGTAAAGGAAAGTCGACATTTTACCTTATCTGTCGGTAAGAAGAAGTAATTTCGACTTTTGCATTACGGAAAAACACTGAAAACTTACCGATTGAATGGAAGCAAGCGGCTGTGAAACACTTTCAGCTCATTATATCGCTTAAAATTTAAACACTCTTTACCGGTTATGCCTCGTACGGAGTAAATCGCTGCTGAACGTGTGCAACAGACGTGCTTCCATGCAAGTGTTCAATTTAATGTTTGGCAAATTCAAAAAGTCGAAATTAGGGCTAAATGGATTTTCGGGTCAAGCCCGAAAATGACACTTTTTGAACTTTTTTATAGAGCTTTTTTTGCAGCCAAAAGGTCTGCTGTAGAGTCACGGCAGGCTTTTGCAGCCGAGTCGGCTATGTCTTTTAGGCAAAGAGTGCCTGAATCCCGCTTTTCTGCGAGAGCTTCGTCTTTTTTCCATGCACAAAGAATTCCTCGGCTGGAATTTACCGTTCCGCCCGCTTTGTCAAGCAAAGTTGCCGCAATTCTTGCAGCTCCGCCTTGTGCTCCGTAACCTGGAATCAAAAAGAAAACTTCTGGATATGCATTGCGAAGCGCGCGTGCGTCACTTTCTTCTGTGCAGCCGACAACGGCTCCGACAGGCGAACAGGTTTGCTCAGGGTAAAGCGCATTGAATTCTTCGGCAATTCGCTTTAGTTCGCTTCCCGTTTTATCGAGAACCCTTCCGCCAGCCTTTAAATCCTGCTGCTCAATGTCAACCATTCCTGGATTTGAGGTTCTTAAAAGCACGAAAATTCCTTTTCCGCCAAGCTCGCCGTTTGGCTTACAATATTCTGTGAATGGCTTTAGCGTATCGAAGCCCATATAGGGATTGATTGTGATTATGTCAGTTTCAAAATCTGAGCCTTTTCCGAAGTGAGCGCGGGCATAAGCCTTTGCGGTGTCTGCAATGTCTCCGCGTTTAATGTCGCTAATGGCAATAAATCCTGCTTCGCGGACTGCTTTTATTGTTTCGATATACGCCTTTAGGCCTTCGATTCCCATTGCCTCGTAGTATGCAATCTGAATCTTAAAGCAGCAGGCAGATTTTTCTTCTGCCACTCTTTTGATAATTTCTTTATTGTAAGCCAAAACCGCCTCAACAGGAGAATCAAATGCTTTTAAAACTGATTCCGGCAGATAAGACGGGTCTGTATCGAGACCGACACAAAGCGGTCCGTTTTCAAGAGATTTTTTCTGTAATTGCTGCATTATATGTGTCATAAAAATTTATCTCCATACTTTGACAGGTATTTTTAATTGATTATAGTCCTCGTGCCCAAGGATATGTACTCAAATATGGGTCAGGCTTTATGGCGCTTGGAGTTGACCAAACCTCGTCAATTAAGCCTTTGTTGTTAATTTTTCCAATACGAACTTGCTTGTAAAGGTGCTGATTTCCGTCGTCGATTGTGACAACTCCTTCAGGCGCGGTGAACGAAAGTCCTTTTGCTGCGACTCGAACTGCCTCAACATCAAAGCTTCCTGCCTTTTCGCAAGCGGCCGCCCACATATAAACTGCGATGTATGCGGCTTCGATTGGGTCGCCTGTAAGACGGTCTTCACCATAAGTTGATTTATAATCTGAAACGAATTTTTCGTTGCGTGGTGTCTGGGTTGTCTCGTAATAATTCCATGAAACCAAATGTCCTGTAAGATTATCCAAATCCATCTTTGCAACTTCTTCTTCTGCGATTGAAAAGCTCATAACAGGAATTGTGTCAGAACGAATTCCTGCCTTAGCAAGAGCCGCAAAGAAAGCGACATTTGAATCACCGTTCAAAGTGTTGAGAATTACATTTGGCCGTGTTTCCAGAATTTCCTGAATGATTGCAGTAAAATTTCCTTCTCCCATTGCCACATATTCTTCACCGAGACATTCTCCGTCGAGCTGAGCAAGCTGAGCCTTAATGATTTTGTTTGCCGTTCGTGGGAAAACATAGTCACTTCCAACAAGGAACATCTTTTTTCCAAAATTTTCCGCACAGTAATCAACTGCCGGAACAATCTGCTGATTTGGACTTGCGCCCATATACATAATGTTCGGGCTGGCCTCCATTCCTTCGTACTGAACCGGGTACCACAAAAGTCCGTAAAGCTCCTCAAAAACAGGTTTTACTGCCTTTCTTGAAGCACTCGTCCAGCAACCAAAAACAGTCGCAACCTTGTCATCAGAAAGTAATTTTCTGGCTTCGTCAGCAAAAATCTGAGGGTCACTCGCTCCGTCCTTTTGTACGGCTTCGATTTGCTTCCCAAGAACACCGCCCGCCGCATTGATTTCTGAAATAGCGAGCAATTCTGCGTCCCGAACAGCCGTTTCGCTGATGCTCATAGTACCAGAAAGCGAGTGCAAAAGCCCGACTTTTACGGTTTCGGCTTTTTTTTCATTGCAGGCAAAAAGCAAAATCGCCCCGAAAAGCGCGAAAATTGCAAATTTAAATTTTTTCATATTTGTCTCCATAATTTGTTATTTAACCACTTCGTATGTGACCATTTGACCTTTGCCTTTGATTTCACATTCGATTGGCTCGGTAAAGGCAATATCACTGTCTTTTAAATGGTCGAACATTGCCTGGCTTACTCGGATTTCACCGGGATTACAGGCGGTTTCCATTCGGCTTGCGACATTTACAGTGTTACCCCAAACATCATATACGAATTTTGTCTTTCCGATAACACCCGCCGTAACAGGTCCACAGTTCAAACCGATTCGCATATTAAACTGAATTTTTGCCGTCTTGTTGTAGTCCTCTAAATCCTTGTACATTCCCTTTGCAAACTCAACCATAACTCGCGCATGATTTTCGTTCGGCTCTGGAATACCACAGGCTGCCATATAAGCATCTCCGACAGTCTTAATCTTTTCGACTCCCATTTCCTTTGCCCGCAGGTCAAATTTCGTGAAAAGGTCGTTTAGTGCCGAAACGATTTCGTCAGCCGTGTGATTGCTAGAAACCTTCGTAAAGCTTACGATGTCCGAAAACAAAAGTGTTACATCATTAAAGCTTTGAGCGATTGAATGAACCTCGTCTTTCAGTTCATCCGCTATTTTATCCGGCAAAATCGCTCGCAAAAGCTGGTCTGATTTATCTTTTTCGGCAGCAAGCTCCCGTGTTCTCTCTTTTACCATTCCTTCAAGGCGAAGATTTTCCTTGTAAATTGCCCTCTGTTTAAGATAGAAAATTATCAAAATCGTAGTAACAAAAATGATTGCTGCGATTATCCAGAAAAGCGGCATCTGATAGAAATAGGGTTTTTGAACAAAAAGACGGGCTTCCGCTTCCTCAGAAGGAATTCCCTCGCCGTTTATCGCCATAACCAAAAATGTGTGTTTTCCAGGGCTGATATTCGTGTACGAAACCATCCTGCCTGGATTTGGAGACGAGAAGGAATCTTCAAAGTTTGTGAGCTGATGCTGAAACTGAATGCGTTCCGGAGCGTCAAAGCTAAGCCCCGTAAATTTAATGTCAACTCGCTTTGTTCCAGGCTTTAAGATAAATTCCTTTGAATTTTTTGGAAGCTCCACATTGTCAACAAAAACTCCTTCGATATGAACGAGGGGCATAACGGGATTTTCGCGAACTTTAATCGGGTCGTAGACAGCAAAACCGTCAACCATCGTAAACCAGAGACAACCGTGCTTATCGCAAATGCTCAGTGCCGTGGATGTCATTCCGTCTGAGTCAAGGCCGTCGTTTTTAGTGTAGTACTGCAGTGTTGTAACTCGCGCACCAGTCTGAGCAGATTCAAGAAGGTCTTTTACCTCAACCGAAGCAATTCCGTAGTTGCTCGTAATCCACATATTGTCTGCAGTGTCCGGGAAAATCTGAAAAACAGAGTCCGTTCCGATTCCGTTCTCCGAATTTATGTTGTAATATTCGCTTGGAATTGCATGAGCCGAATCAAATGGCTTTATGTAACTGATTCCGCTTCCTGTACAGACCCAGTAGGCTCCGTCCTTGTCCTGCGTGATTTTAAAGATTACATTTCCGATTAATCCGTCTTCTGAAGTAATGTGAGCGATAATCGCCTCGTTTTTCATAAGATAGATACCGCCACCGTCCGTTCCAATCCAGATGATGTCGTTGTAATCTTTCATAATCCACATAACATATTCGTTTTCAAGACCGTCAATCTGCTTATAATTTTTAATCGTTCCGTCAGCATGGATAATGCTTAAGCCTGTCGTGGTTCCGACATAATATTCGCCAGGGTTTATCTCAACTGCAAGCCGGACTTTATTTCCAGCCAGACCGTCATCGCTCGTCCAGCTTTTTATAGAGCCAGTTTTTGGATTGTAAAGAAGCTGAGCTGGCTCTGTGTAGCAAGAAACCAAGATTTCGCCAGTCGAAGTTTTTCCCACATGACGGATTCTGTATGGCTTAGAAAATTCAGTGAGCTTATTTTTAACTTCCTTTTCACCGACATAGCAGCGAACGCCCTTGTCAGTTCCAATCCAGATTCTGCCAACATCATCCTCGGCGATTGAATTTACGGCAAGTCCCAGTTTCGTGACAGAAAATTTTCCGTGAGTGAGTTTTCCGATTCCGTTTCTGTCAGTCGCAAGCCAAATGTTTCCCTCGCGGTCACGGATA
The DNA here is from genome assembly GCA_937915735.1 of uncultured Treponema sp. Taxonomy (GTDB): domain Bacteria; phylum Spirochaetota; class Spirochaetia; order Treponematales; family Treponemataceae; genus Treponema_D. The sequence continues at coordinate 12,914 of CALGGS010000129.1, read as the reverse complement.
ATCTTATTGACTTTTGCATTTGAAAGCTCCTTTCCTTTGGCTTCTGTAAATTCGCCGTTTTGGTAAGAAACTACGCCGCGTTCAGTTCCGAAAATCATTCTTCCGTCCGGCAAAATGAACATTGACCAAGTTGAAGAATGGTCGATAATTGTGTTTGTTTTGACTTTTGTCAGCTCACCGTTCCTGATTCGGACAATGCCGTTTTCTGCAAGGCTAATCCAGAAATTTCCGTTTAAATCCTGAATCATAGAAGATGCGAAATAGCTTCCGAATTCCTCGTCAATTTGTGGTATTGTGTGGAAAATTCCGTCTGAATAAAGAAAAAGTCCGTTTTCGTTTGAAGTGATAAGCCAGACTCTGCCCGCCGTGTCGCAGAACAAAGATATGGCGATGATTCCCTTTGAAACGGTTCCCGCCTGAAACTGAGGCGTAATCAAGTGACCTTTCGGGGTAAGGTAAACAACGCCCGCGGCAGTTCCAATCCAGATGTTGCCGGCCTTATCCTCACAAATCGCACGGACTGAGTTGTTGGGAAGTCCGTTCTGAGTGGTGTAAGCTTTGCTCGAACCGTCCCTTGGGTCAATTTTGTGAACGCCCTCGTCATTTGAGCCAAGCCAGACATATCCGTTGGAATCTTCAAGAATGTTTCGGACAGAAGAAAATTTGTAATTGTTTAAGCGGCTTCGTCTGATTGTGGTAAATTCAACGCCGTCAAAGCGCACCAGACCTTCATAAGTTCCGATGTTCAAATATCCGTCAGAAGTCTGAACTATGTCGTTTGCGGTAGTTCCTGTTAAACCACCGAATGAATTCCAAGTCTGATAAACATAATTGTCAAGAAAGCTAGTTTGAGAAAAAATAAATTGTGTTGTCAGCAAGGAAAATAAAAATAAAAGAAAATAAAATCTTTTTTTCATACTATTATTATAGGGAGAAACATAAGAATTCACAAGAAAATTTTAAGATTGAAAGTCAAGCCTTGTCGAGAAATCTATTTCTCCAAAACAAAAAGATATTCCGACACATGAATATCCCGGTTTTTCAGATTCCGGCTTCCCCTGAAAGCATTGTAAGTGATTTCCACGGTTTCAAGCTTTCCGTATTTTTTGAGCATTTCGCTCATTTCTTCAAAGCTTATAAAGCCCTCGGAGTTGTAGGAAATAACGGCATATTTTGTGTCCAGATTTTTGATTATCTCTTCCATTGAACTCAGAGCCTTTCTTGTCTGATTAAAGACAGAATGATTCCAATCTTGCGTAATTCCGCTAACCTCGCTTATTTCGACATCAAGGCGGTTTTTTAAAATCAAGTTGAGCATAAAGTAATTTGAGCCATAAGGATGCTGATTGTATGGCGGGTCAAGGTAAGCTATGTCGAGATTTTTGAGTTCCTTTGAAAGTTCGACGGCATCCTTTTGATAAAGCTCAACTTCTGAGTCAAAATTACTGAAAACTGGCTCTTTTAGCTCGATTTTCCCTAAAATCCTAAGAAGAGCGTCCCCTCCGGCGGCCCCGAAACAGCCGATTCCAGTATTTTTGTCCTTGTAAAAGCCTTTAAAAACTCCGCTCGTGTTCACATGAACGGAAGCCTCGTAAATCAGAGGCGCTAAGAAAAACTTTTTAAGCTCTTCTTTTGTGACTACTTGGTCAATCAGCAGTCGGTAAGTGTCGATTAGAAGAGCGTTTTCGTGCGTGTAAAAAACCCTCTCGCCCTTCTGGATATTTTTGTCATCCTTTGGAGCATAATTCTGAGTTATAATTCCCGGGATTTTTTCTTTTTGGCAAAGCCCTTCGATTTGATTTTTAAGCTTTTCGTATTCTTCTTTTGGAAAGTCCTTTTTGTTCGTAAGATAGCAGCTGTTTATGAGATAAGAATAATTTTCAAGGTCGTTCGTTATGATTTTTGAAGAATGTCCTTTTAACATACGCGCGACAACCCCGGAGCCTGAAAAAATGTCCGCCGAGACAAGCTTCTCTTTGTTGAGCCGTGAAGAGATTTTTAAAACTTCATTTTCGATTTTTCCTAAGAGACTTCGTTTGTTTCCAAGATAAGTAATAATCTGCTTCGTCAAAAATTCTTCACTCTCAATAAGGGCCATAGGTAAGAGAATATCGGAAAGTCACAAAAAAGTCAGCGAAAATATGTTTTCTGCCGATAATAAAAGTATGAGTGAAAAGGAAAAGGGAAAGAAAAAAAAGAAGACCGGTCTTGGAATTGCGATTTGGATTTTGCTTTTTTTGATAATTCTTATTGTTTTTTTGGTTAAGCAGGAAGAAATAAAAGAGAATTTTGATAAATCCGGGGCTACGGCTCTAATCGAAAAGAAAATCGGTAAAGATATTTTTGAAAACAAAAGTGACTCAAATAATTCAAAAAAATCTGAAGGCTCAGAAGAAATCATAATTGACGTGACGAAGAATCTTCGAAAAACCGAGGCTGTGTCTAAGCCAGAAAATGTGAGGGATTCTTCAATCGATTCTCTCCCTCAAAATGACAAAAATAACAAAAGCCCTGCACTTTCTCAGAGTGAGAAAACTACTGCAAATTCTCAAACAAACAAAGCCGTTTCCAGTCCGCAGAATGACAAAAGTGTTTCCAGTTCGCAGAATGACAAAAGTGCATCACTTTCTCAGAATGAAAAAAGCACTTCAACTTCACAGGTGACAAAATCCCCTTCAAGCTCACAGGTTAACAAAACTGCTTCTTCGGTTGTCACAGCCCCAAAGAATGACAAAACTGTTTCAGTTCCACAGAACACGATGAAGACAAAAGTCTGTTTCGTTGCGATTGACAGTGACGGGCCTGTTGTGCGAAAAGAAGTCACACGAACTGTCGAAAAGGATTCTCCAATGGGAGACGCATTAAAAATGCTTCTGGCAGGTCCTTCTTCAAACGAAGAAAAAACTGGATGCAGAACGCTTATCCCTGAAGGGACCCGGCTTTTGAGCGCAAGCGTAAAAAATGGAATTGCGATTCTTAATTTCAGCGAGGAATTCCAGTTCAATCAGTTTGGAGCGGAAGGCTCTTTGGCTCAGCTAATGCAGGTCGTATACACGGCGACGAATTTCAGCACGGTGAAGGGCGTTCAGATTTTAATAGAAGGGCAGAAACGCGATTATCTGACAGAGGGCGTTTGGATTGGAAGCCCCCTGACCAGAAATAATTTTTAGCTGTTTTTCTTTACGATAAAATCCTTGTAGCCGTTTTCGCGGAGTTTTGATTCCGTCAGTTCAAGCTTTGAATTCGGAATTTTTTTGATTACGACTCTGGTGACAGTGCTTGTCTTCTGGAAATATACATTTTCAAAGCCTTTTTTCAGAAGATTCTGTGCCAGATTGTTCGCATTTTCGTGACTTGAAAAAGAGCCGACCTGAACATCCCAAAAAGCAGCCTTTACAGATGATTTCGTTTTTGCCAGGGCAGAATTTAAAATCTCGATTTTTACACGAGCTGTCCCGCTTCCAATCATTCCGAGTTTTTGAGCGGCCGCTTTTGAAACATCAACTTCTCGATTTTTTACGAAAGGGCCCCTGTCATTTACACGGACATCAACAATCTTGTTATTTTTAAGATTTGTGATTCGAAGGACAGTTCCGAACGGAAGAGTTTTGTGAGCACAGGTCATATCATACATATTGAAGATTTCACCGCTGGCAGTTTTTCGCCCGTGATATTTATCCGCATAATACGAGGCTTCTACATTCGATTTAAAAACTTCCGAAAACAACGCCGATGTCAGAGAGATAAAAATTAATACAAAAATAGCTTTTAATTTCATACAATGAATATCGGCAAAAACTTGTCAACCATTCTTTTTTTTCATTATATTTACTCTATGGGAAAATTTCTTCACATTCTTGCAATTATCGGACTCGTACTTGTCGCCCTTGTCGCAGTTGTCTCGCTTTTCGCCTTCGTATTTTTAAAAACATGGAAGCCTTTTGGCGGAAAAGCGAGTCGTTCAGACCGGAAAAATTATGCCGAGAGGGCCTCAAATTTTGACGGAAAGCATTTTCATAACGAAGAAGATTTTTCCGTTATGTCGATGAATAAAAATCCTTCTCCAGACCAGCTCACCTTCTCAAACAAGGACAGCCGGCCAGATTTTGAATTTCCTGCAAAAATGCCGGATTTTATGAATCAGGAAGACAAAAACGCCCGTCTTCCAGTTGATGAATTCCGTGTGACTTGGTTCGGACATTCTTCACTTTTTCTGCAGATGCACGGTCTGAATATTCTGATTGATCCTGTTTCTGCGGAGGTTATTTCCCCGGTCAGTTGGGTTGGCAGCAAAAGATTTTCCCATTGGCCGGTCACAGCAGAAGAAATGCCTGAAATTGACATTTTACTTTTGAGTCACGACCATTATGACCACCTGGATTATGATTTTATAAAGGCAATCGACAAAAAAGTCAAAAAATATGTTCTTCCGCTCGGAGTCGAAAACCATCTTGAAAGATGGGGAGTAAAATCAGAGAAAATTACAAATATGGCTTGGTGGGAAGAAACTGAAGTCGAAGGCCTGAAAATTGCCTGTACGCCAGCCCAGCATTTTTCGGGACGACACTTAACCGACAATATGGCGACTCTTTGGTGTTCTTGGGTCTTAAAGGACTCCTTTCATCAGATTTTTGAAAGCGGAGACTCAGGCTTCAACTCGCATTGGAAGGAAATTCACGAAAAGTACGGAGATTTTGACTTTGTGATGATGGAATGTGGCCAGTACGATGTTCAATGGCCGCTCGTTCACTCCTTCCCGGAGCAATCGCTTGAAGCGGTAAAAATTTTAGGTGCAAAAATTGCGCTTCCAATTCACTGGGGAGCGATTATTCTTTCACGGCACGGTTGGGATGACAGCGTAGAAAGATTCTTGATTGCGGCAGAAAAGGAAGGGATAACCGTCATAACGCCGTACATCGGGCAGACAGCTAACATTGAAACGCCGTCGCTCTTTACGGAACGCTGGTGGAGACGGGAGGCACTGTCTCTTTTAAGATGAAACTAAGAATTTACAAAAAATTTAAAAGTTGTTATCATAAGGTAATATGAAAATTACGAATCTTTTATCTAAAATATTTATAAGCATAGCTTTACTTGGACTTGTTTCTTGTGGCAAAAAATTAAGTCTACGAGACGGAACCTTTACAGGAACCGGAGAAGGCAAAAACGGGCCAATCGAAGTTTCTATTACCGTGCAGGAGGGAAGGGTTACGAACGCAACTCTCCTTTCAAGCAACGAAACGCCGGAGCTTGCCGAACCTGTTTACAATCAGATTTTTTCCCAATTTTTAAGCGACGGAACTGGCTCTACATCAGAAATCGACACGGTTTCAGGCGCGACTATTACTTCAAACGGACTTCTTGATGCCCTTGATGATGCAATAAAATCTGCTGAAGGCGAAGTTAAAACCGAAGAAAAATACGAGGACAGCGAGGTTGACATCGTAATAATCGGTGCCGGTGGTGCAGGTCTTACAGCCGCAACAGAAGCAGCAAGCAAAGGCGCAAAGGTTCTTGTTCTCGAAAAAATGGGAATTGTCGGCGGAAATTCAAATTTTTCCACAGGCGGAATAAACGCTTCTTACACAAAAGAACAGAAAAGACTGGGAATTACTGACTCAAAAGAAGTTTTTTTTGAAGACACAATGAAGGGCGGTCAGTATCTTAATGATAAAGATTTGGTTCACACCCTGGTAGATAAATCTGCAGAAATAGTTGAATGGCTTCAATCTCCAATGATTGGAGCAGATTTGAGTGATGTCGGAATGTTCGGCGGAGCAACAAACAAGCGAATTCACCGGCCAAAGGGCGGAGCAGCCATCGGTTCACATCTCGTTCCTCTTTTGCACAAGGCGGCTCTTGAGCAGGGTGCTGAAATCCGCGTGAACAATCGTGTAATCGACATTCTTGATGACGGAAGCGCCTCTCTTGGAGACGGTCGGGCTGTCGGAGTCCGTGTTTCATATTCTGGTGGAGAATACACTGTAAAGGCAAAGGCTGTTATTATTGCGACGGGCGGATTCGGAGCAAATCCAGAACTGATTACTCGTTATCAAGCTTCTCTTGAAGGCTTCGGAACTACGAACCACAAGGGAGCGACGGGCGATGCCTTTAAAATGGTCGAAAAATTTGACGCAGAACTTACTCAAATGGAGCAGATTCAGGTTCATCCGACTGTCGTAAAAGGCACCGGAATTATGATTACGGAAGCTGTTCGTGGAAACGGAGCTATTTTAATAAATCGTTCGGGTCGTCGTTTTATTAACGAAATGGAAACCCGCGACATCGTTTCTGCAGCAGTTCTGCAACAATCCGGAAAAACGGCTTTTCTCGTGTTTGACCAAAACATTCGGGAATCTTTAAAAGCAATCGAAACTTACATCAAACAGGGCTTCGTAAAGCAGGGCGAGACAATCCGCGAAATGTCAGATAATTTCGGAATCGACGGAGTTGCCCTTGAATACACGGTTGAGCAATACAACAAATATGTTGACCAGAAAAAAGACGAAGAATTTTCAAGAAATCCTGCAAGTATGGAAAGAAAAATCGAAAAAGGGCCATTTTATGCAATCGAAATTGAGCCGGCAATCCATCACACAATGGGCGGATTAAAAATAAACACGAAGGCTCAGGTTCTGAACAAATCGGGAAAGCCAATTCCAGGTCTTTTTGCGGCGGGCGAAGTTACTGGCGGAGTTCACGGAGCCGAGCGGCTTGGCGGAAATGCAGTCGCGGACATCACGATTTTCGGAAAAATCGCCGCTGACAGTGCATTGGAATATATAAAGTGAAAAAAATTTCACTAATCGGATTTTTATTCGTTTCATTCTTGGCCTTTCCTCACACACATTCGCTCCAACTCGTAAAAAGCGGGGGAGACACCCTTTTGGAGCGAATTTCTCTTCCTTATGGATTTGAGAGAGTCAGTGCCGAAGAAAACTCCTTTGCAGAATATCTAAGAAATTACCCCCTGAAAAAGGCCGGAAGTCCGGTTCTTTTGTTCAACGGCAACGAAAAGCAGAATCAAGTTGCACATGCAGCCGTTTTTAATCTAAAAATCGAAAGCGAAATGCAGAAAAGTGTGCAGTCTGTAATTCACCTCTATTCTGATTTTTATCTGAAAAACCACCTGGAAGACAAAATAGCTTTTCATCTGACAAATGGTGAAGTCTGCTCCTGGAATGAATGGCTTGAAAAATCGAATTTTAAGCGGAAAACACGACAAGAAGTTTCAGGGAATCTTAAAAAATGGACGAAATACGAGGCTTCTGAATTGTCTTCTGATTCAAAATCTGAAATCTATAAATCCTATTTAAAAAATGTTTTCGCAAACACAAGCCCTCTTTCAGTTATGGAATACGAGTCGTCACAAGTCAAAATGGAAGAAGTTCAAATTGGAGATATTCTTTTTGACCTGGGGCAGCCTGAGCACATCTGTCTTGTAGTCGATATGATAAAAAACAAAAAAACTGGCGAAAAAGCATTTTTACTCGCACAAGGCTCAAATCCTGCACAGGAATTTCATATTATCAAGAATCCAAAACGCGAAAATGACCCATGGTATTATGAAGAAGATTTTATTTCACTCCTAAAGACTCCAGAATACGCATTTCCAAAAGACAGCTTCAGGCATTTAAAATACTAAGACTTACTAAAGCTATTCCAACTTTTAACTTTTTAATTTTTCACTTTATAGGCCAAAATTATACTCCTAATTAGGAGGTATATTATGGTTTATGGTTACATTCGGGTTTCAACACTTCATCAGAATTTGGAAAATCAGCAGATGGAAATTGAGAAATTTGCCAAATCGCAGGGAATTATGATTGACAAATGGATTGAAGAAAAAATCAGCGGAACAAAGCTGCCGGATTCTCGAAAGCTTGGAAAGATTCTGATGAAAGAATGTAAGGAAGGTGATCTTGTGATTTCGACGGAAATCTCTCGTTTTGGCAGGTCGCTCATTATGATTATGAATGTTCTTCAGTATTTTTTGGAGCGGGGCATTGAGGTCTGGACAATCAAGGATAATTACAGACTTGGAAACGATATTCAGAGTAAGGTTTTGGCGTTTGCCTTCGGACTCTCGGTGGAAATCGAAAGGCAGTTGATAAGCGAGCGAACAAAGCTTGGGTTGAATCGGGCGAAAAACGAAGGAAAGCAGATTGGCAGGGCAAAAGGAAGAAAAAGCGAGATTTACAAGCTTTCTGAAAACGAAGATTACATCCGTGAGCAAGTCCTGGCTGGAAAAAGCCTGTATTCAATTTCAGACGATCTTGGCGTTTGCTGGAAGACGGTCAGAAATCAAGTCGAAAGAATGGGTCTATACTTCGACGGAAAACGAGGCCGAAAAAAAGGCGTGAAGAACAGAACAAAAAAAAGAGGAGTCGATACGCTATCTGAAAGCTGAAAAATTAGTACATTTAAACGAGGGGTTTTTATTATGAAACTTTCTAAACTTTTCAAAATCGGTGCTGTCGCACTTTTGGCTACTTCTTTGTGCTTTGTCGGATGTAAGGCAGATGACGAGGAAGATGCTTTCTCTGGTGACAAAGTTGATTTCAGCAACAAATATGTATTCGTTTCAGATACAGATTCTACCGATATCAAAAAAGCTGAATCACTTACAGATACCAAAAAAGGTTATACAGCGAAAGAAAATAAAGAATACTTCTACCGTGCATTTAAACAGACAACAACAAAACATTATGATTCAACATGCACAATTACTTTGACTCCAAATACTGTAAGTGGTGTAAACTGTAATGGGACAACTTATGCGGCAAATGGTGTTGCAGGATTTGTTTTTGGTCTGTCTGATAAGAGTGTAAAATCTAGTGATGAAAAAACTTCGGGTACGGCTTATACTTTTGGCGTTGCCGCTGTTAGGTGGAATTCAAATAAAAATAAAGCTCAATACTATGTTACATGGGAAAATGAAGCTGTCGTAAAACAGAATAACTATCAGACTTCTGGAGATTTTGTTGATATTGACGGAAAATCTGTAACCGAAACAGTATTTAACACAGCTGGAAAAACTGCAACTTTTGATTGGAGTGATTTATCAGAAGTTTCAAAATCTGATGACACAGTTACAGTTGCTATAAAAGTAACTGCTAACGATGATGGATCTTATACTGTTGATTTCTTTAAAACTGCGGATTCCACAACCCCCTTGGCAACTGTCTCTGTTGATGCAACAACAACTGGTCTTTCAAAAAAGACTCAGCTTAAACTTGCCCGCTATGCGAATATTTACCCAAGTGAGCATCTTACTGGAGAATACAAATTCTCTGGAACAAATGGCGAAGCAATTGTTTTTGAAGATGATATCGTAGAAGAGTAATCTTTTATAAAATCTGAAGATAAATAAAAAGAGACTGTCAAATATGGCAGTCTTTTTTTATTGGCAATTTTTCGGCGTAGCGGTCTCCCTCGGTGACTGCAAACCAAGATTTGCCCAAAAATCGCTTTTGTAATAGAATAATTTCATGACAAATTCAAACAAAATTCCTCGATGGAATCTGGATTCCATCTTTTCGTCTATAAAATCACCTGAATACAAAAAAGCCATTTCTGATTTTGCGAGCGGTATGGAAAATCTTGCTTCGCTTTTGGAATCGGCTCAAAATTTAATCAAAAATGCCAGTGAGAATTTTGACTTTCCTACCTGGCTCAAAGGATTTCTTGAAGCAGATGAAAAAGTTTCGGCTCTTTGCGGAACTTTGAATGCCTATGCTTACATAATTTACTCAGTTGATACCACAAACACCGATTTTCTCAACAATATCACAAAAATTGACAATCTCACACTCCGTTACAGACAGCTTGATTTGTCTTTCAAGTCAGTTTTGCTGGCGAATTCTGGCCGTCTCGAAGATTTTTACAAGAAATTTCCAGAATTTAAAGAATACCGCTACATTTTGAATGAAACTCTCGAAGAAACCAAGCATCAGATGTCAGCCGCCGAAGAAAAACTTGCAGGCGAACTCCAGCAGACTGGCGGAGACGCATGGGACCGCCTTCACGAGCAGCTGATTTCAAATCTCAAAGATACAGAAACAGGCAAAACTTTCAACGAATTACGCAATGATGCCTATTCTGCAGACTCGAAAACACGAAAATCTTCTTACGAAAAAGAAATCGCCCTTTTAAAACAGAATGAAATTGCATTTGCGGCCTGCCTAAACAATCTCAAAGGCGAAACACTCACGCTCAACCGCCACCGAAAATGGCAGAATCCTCTGGACCGCTCCCTTTCCTCTGCCCGGCTCTCTCAAAAAACGCTGGACGCTCTTATTGGAGCAATCGAAGAAAGCCTGCCTCTCTGGCGAGAATATTTCAATCTCAAAGCGGATTTCCTACAGAAAAACGGCGGCACAGCCTCCCGGGACAAAAAAGGCCTTGCCTTCTACGATTTGTTCGCACCTGTGTCATTGTCGGGCTTGACCCGACAATCTCTTCTCTCCAAAACATGGACTTTCGACGAAGCCCGCGATTACATTATCGAGCGATATTCTTCTTTCAGTGCAGAAATGGGCGAGTTTGCCAAAAAAGCCTTTGCCGAAAACTGGATTGATGCCCAAGTCCGTGCCGGAAAGGTGGGGGGAGCCTACGATGAGGACTTTGCGCTCGGTCACCAAAGCCGAATAATGACAAACTTCACCGGAACATTCAGCGACATAATCACACTAGCACACGAGCTTGGTCACGCATATCATTTTTCTTGTATGAAAGGAAAACCAGCCGCATTTTTCTCATATCCCATGACTCTGGCAGAAACGGCCTCGACCTTCGCCGAGACAATCGTAAAGCAGGACATGATTTCAAAATGCAGCGACACCGAAAAAATCCAGATTCTTGATTTGGACTTGCAGGATGTAAGCCAGGTCTTAGTCGATATTTTGTGCCGCTTCTACTTTGAAAAGAGCGTCTTTGAAGAGCGAAAGAACGGCGAACTGAACGCAGACGATTTCTGCCGCTTGATGAAGGAAGCCCAGGAAAAATCCTACGGAAGCGGCTTGAACGGCGAGCGGCACGAGTACATGTGGGCGGTAAAATCACATTATTATTCAACAGGTCTGGATTTCTACAACTTCCCATACGCTTTCGGACAGCTTTTCGCCGCAGGACTCTATGCCCGTTACCAGAAAGAAGGAGCCGCCTTTGCCAAAACCTACGCAGAATTGCTCTCAAACACGGGAAATATGAGCTGCGAAGATTTGTGCAAAAAGGCAGGCTTCGACATCACGCAAAAAGATTTCTGGAAAAGCGGAATCGAAATGTACGCAAAAGAAGTTGAAATTCTAAAAAATTTGATTGGTAACAAAGATTAGTGACTTCCTTAACTTTTTCTTCAGAAATCCGATAATTATAGAGTAGAAAGATAATGAAAAGGGAACCTCGAAAAATTGCAATTTTTCGAGGTAACTTTGAAAATGCGATGTTTTAATTTCTGCTATTATCAGAAATTAAAACTCGTCAAGGAACTTCGGAAAATCACCGAAGGTGAGTTTTTCGAAGTTCCCAAAAATCTATCTGCTTTGGAGACCTGATGAAAAAGTATCAAAAATATTCGGCGGCGGCAGGTATACTTCTTTTTGTACTTGCGGCTTTGTTTTCAGTTTCACTTCTATCTGTTGCGCTCGATTTTGGCGGAGCAAATGGCGTAAGACGAACAGTTTTTTATTCTCTCGGAAAAATGTTTACCGGCGTTTACGGTTTTACTGCAATTTGCGTGCCTGTTTTTCTTATTGTCGCAGGAATTCAATGCTTTAGCGCAAATTGGAGAATCAGAAACGGAGTACTGCTTTTAGGTTCTGTCATTCCTTTCTTTACTTTAGATGCGATTGAACACATTTGCCGAATGATTATTGCTTCAGATTCTGACAGCGTAATGGCCGTAAAGCTTGGCTCAACACTCTTGATTGGCTCGCTCGTGCTTGCCGCAGAATATCTGTTGCTTTCAATTCTGGGCGATGTCCTTGAAAATTCTATCGCCGACAGCAAGGAATATTATTCAAACGATATACCTCAGATTACCGACATAGAAAATAGCGAAGAGGAATTAGAGCAGATTGAAGAAGAATATCAAGATAATACTGAAAATGAGGAATCTCTCGATTCGAGCAATGTCGAGAAATCTACATCCGTAAAACTCGATCCGACAAGTGAAAAAATCTTCCAGAAGCAAAAAGAACTCCTTAAAGATTTGATAGACGACAAAAAAGAAATTCCAAGCGAAGAACCAACAACAGTAGCGGACAATGAATCGGCTGCCGATGAAGACGAAACCATCACAGACGATCCGACAATCATCGATTTTGAGGATGAAGAAATCGATGAACTTCCAGAGACAATCGAAGAAGAAGAGCTCATACCAGATGAAAAGATTTTAGAAGAACCATCTCCATTCGAGCAGATTTTTGATGAGCCGACCGTTTCAAGCGAAGAACCTGTCATTTCAAACGAAGAGAATGTCATTTCGAACGAGGTCGAGGAATTTGTTCAACCTAACGAACAGTCGTTAGAAAATACTTCGCTCATTGAAGATGAAGATGACGAACTTATTGCAGAAATGAACCGCGTTTACAGTGGCAATGAAGAAACTGAAGAAGGGCCTGCCATTCCAACTGATGAATCTGACTTAGCAGACGACGACATTTCCAGCGATGAAAGTGCCATTCCAGACGAAGATTCTGACATTTCCAGCGAGGACGACGAATCTAATTTAACTAACGAACAGTCGTTTGAAGAACCAATGATTGAGCCCATTGTCGAAGAGTCACTTCCTGTAGATACGGATGATTTTAATGAGCCAACTTTCACAGAAGACGATTCCGACTTTGACGAGCCTGATTTAGCAGACGACGACATTTCCAGCGATGAAAGTGCCATTCCAGACGAAGATTCTG
>CALGGS010000128.1 GCA_937915735.1 uncultured Treponema sp. | reverse complement strand
CACGACGGCAACCCGTAATGATTTTTATAAGAGAATTTTTTTCACGAGCCTTTATTCGTTCAAGATAGACATTGCGATTAAATTTCATTATGTCATTCCTCTATTAGAAAATTTCCAAAATCTTTGGCTTTTTTCTAATAGGATTGTATAACAGGGCAGACTTACTTTCAACTACTTACACCTGTGAATACTCCGCTGGGGCAGTCGAGGATTGTATGAAGGTTGCAGCTTTCCAGAAGCTCGCGGCGAAGGGCTATGCTTGCGTTATCAGTATTGCTAAGGAAGGTGTTTTTGATTACTACACCTGCGCGGCCGCCTGTTTTGAGCATTTTGATAAAGTGCTCCATAAAAAGATAGGCTGTTTCGCCGGTTTTAATGGGAAAGTTCTGCTGGATTTCTGAGCGTTCCTTGCCGCCAAAAGGTGGATTTGCAAGTATGACATCTTTGCGGTCGCGCTGCTGTATCTGGCTCAGGTCTTCGGCAAGGGTGTTTGTATGCATGATGTTAGGAGCTTCTACCCCGTGGAAAATCATGTTCATGATTCCGATGATGTAAGCAAGGCCTTTCTTTTCTTTGCCGTAGAAGGTCTGCTTTTGAAGGATTTGTTTCTGTTCTACGGTCTTTGCTTTTTCGTTTAAGTAGTTGAAGGCTTCGCAAAGGAAGCCGGCACTTCCGCAGGCTCCGTCGTAAATTGTGTCTCCGATTTTTGGCTCTACTACGCGGACAATTGTGCGGATGAGCGGACGCGATGTGTAATACTCTCCTCCGTTACGGCCAGCGTTTCCCATCTTGTGGATTTTGCTTTCGTAAAGATGGCTCATTTCGTGCTTGTCGCGACTAGCTTGGAAATGGAGTCCGTCTGCGTAATTTAAGATTTCGCGCATGTTGTAGCCGGAAACGATTTTATTTTTGAGTTCGCTAAAGATTTCGCCAATTTTATATTCAAGGGTATCTGGAGTTGCTGCGCTGGCCTTAAAGTTTTTGAGATATGGAAAAAGTTTGAGGTTTACAAAGTCCGAGAGGTCATCGCCTGTCATTGCGGCTTTGTGGTCTATTTCGCCTTTCGCAGTTTTAGGGCAGGCCCAGGTGTTCCATCGGAATTCTTTTTTGATGATGTAGGTGTAGTCTTTTCCCTGCAGGGCCATTTCGTCGCTGCGTTCTATTTCAAGGTCGTCCAGGTATTTTAAGAAGAGAATCCAGCTGGTCTGTTCTACGTAATCAAGTTCGTTTGAACAGCCGGCTTCTTTCCATAAAATGTCGTCTATATTTTTGAAGATTTGCTCGTAGTTCAATTTTTACTCCATTTTTGGTCTATTATATCAATATTTTAAATGTAGATATAGGGAATTCGAAGCACAGCTTCGAACGAGACTCGCGCGTAGTGAAACGAAGAAACGCTTCTCAAGCGTTTTTTTATGCCCCCTACCCATTGACACAGTAGGTAAAAGGGAGTATAACAATTGCATTAGATAAACCTACTGGACTACTAGGAAATTAAAAAAATGGAATCACCTCATCTGATTCCACAAGGAGAACACTATGAAAAAAATTATCGCAGCTTTTTTAATCGGAGCAGTCGCTCTTACATCAGTCTTCGCGGCAAAAAAGAAGAACACTGTCGTAAAACTGGGTGTTGTCGGCTCAATCTACGAGGATTTGTGGGCACCAGCTCAGAAAGCCTTGAAAAAGCAGGGAATCGACCTTAAATTCGTTCAGTTTTCGGATTATGTCACGCCGAACAATGCCCTTGCAAACGGCGAAATCGATTTGAACGCTTTCCAGCACCGCATTTTCCTTCAGAACGAAATCGAAAATCACAAGTATGATGTAAAGCTCATCGGAAACACCTTCATTATTCCGCTGAACTTGTATTCGGTCAAAGTGAAGTCAGTTTCAGAGCTTAAAGCAGGCAGCGTGGTGGCAATCCCGAACGATGTTACGAACGGCGGACGGGCAATCAAGGTTCTGGCGGCGGCAGGACTCATCACCCTCAAAGCGGATGCCGGATTCAATCCCACAGTCGCTGACATCACCGATAACAAAAGCGGAATCGTAATCAAGGAACTGGCCGCAAACACAATTCCTTCAGCCCTCAAGGATGTTGATGCCGCAATCGTAAACGGAAACTACGCCCTGGACTTCGGAATCAAAACAGAGTCAGCAATCTTCAAGGACACTTCCGTTGACGAAAAACAGTACTGGAACCTTATCGCGGCCCGCGGCAAAGACCTGGCAGACCCTGCGAAAGTCGAAATCTTCAAGAAAGTCGTAAAAGCCTTCCAGACGGCCGAGACAGAAAAAGTCTTTAACAAGGATTTCGGCGGCTACTTCATCAAAGAAGGCTGGGACATCGACGAGTTTTAATAGTTAGAAATTAGGAAGGGGCAGGGGGAAAGTCTCCCCCCTGTGCCGCACTTAGGGAACGGGCACTGCGTTAGCAGGGCAAAAACGCTTGAGAAGCGTTTTTAGTGAGTCTCCAAAGAGCTATGCTCTGCAGGCGTTGCGTCACACCCCTCTCAGCGGGCTCAAACGCCGCCCGCAACGCCCGCTTAAAATAATTTTGACGCGGATAGACGCAGATAAACACAGATATAAATAAAATTTTAAATCTGCGTGCATACGCCACTTCGTGTTGTTTGCGTTAGTAGAAATTATTTAATCGCCGCTCTCGCGGCTAGTGCATCTGCGTCTAATACAACAGGAACATGAAATGTCAAAAATCGAGCAACTTTCTTCTATAATAGAAGATTCTTCCCGCCTTATCTTTTCTGATAAAATCGAGGCCCGCTATCTTTCTGACACTCTTGGCCGCAAAAAGGGTGTGGCTTCGGCTCTGATTTTTCCGGTCTCAACTGAGGAAGTGAGTGCAATCCTTCGATTCGCTTACTCGAATGGAATTCCGGTAACGCCTCGTGGAGCGGGAACTAATCTTGTGGGGTCTACGGTTCCACAAGACGGCTCGATCATCCTTGATTTTTCTCTGATGAACAAAATTCTTGAAATCGACAGGGAAAACTTTACTGCGACGGTTGAGCCTGGCGTCATTCTTGAGGATTTTCAGAAATATGTTGAAAGCCTCGGTCTTTTCTATCCCCCTGACCCAGGCGAAAAACGCTCCTCAATCGGCGGAAACATTTCAACCAATGCTGGCGGAATGAGGGCTGTAAAATACGGAGTCACCAGAGATTATGTCATGGGCTTGGAGATTGTCAAAGCCGACGGTACTGTCATCACTTTGGGAAGCAAAAACCGCAAGGACACCACGGGCCTTGACCTCAAAGACATGGTAATTGGCTCGGAGGGAACTCTTGCCGTCATCACAAAATGTCTTTTGCGCCTTGTGGGAAAACCAGAGAAATCTTTGAGCCTTCTTGCGGGCTTCAACTCGCTAAAAAATGGGATTGAGGCCGTTCCGAAAATCTTAAAGGCAAATCTCAATCCGACGGCCGTGGAGTTCATCGAAAGAAAAGTCGTCGCTCTGGGGGAAAAATTCCTGAATCTCAAATTTCCTCTTGAAAGCGAGGCTTATCTTCTTCTCACTTTTGACGGTAAGGAAGAAGAAATCGATTCGGCCTTCAAAAACTTGCAGGCTGTCCTCAAAGATTCAGCCGAAAAAATCATTTCCCTTGATGACTCAGAGCTTTCAGAGAATGTGTGGAAGATTCGTGGCTGTCTTGTAAAGGCGGTGGAAGCCGTAAGCGAGCAGGAACCGCTGGACATCGTGGTTCCGATTGCAAAGGTCGCTGATTTCGTCAATTTTGTGAACAAGCTCGAAGGTGAGAGCGGAATGCAAATGATTAGCTTTGGTCACGCAGGCGACGGAAACGTTCACCTCTGCGTTGTCCGTGGCGACCGCAGTGAAGAAGAGTGGCAGAAAGAACTTGGCGAAAATCTTTCAAAGCTCTATTCTTATGCAAGGGAACTGGGCGGCCTGATTTCAGGCGAGCATGGTCTTGGAGTGAGCAAGAGAGACTTTTTCTTTGCGGAGACTCCAAAGGCAAATGTGGAACTGATGAACGCCGTAAAATCCGCCTTTGACCCGAAAAGGATTTTGAATTCAAACATTTCGTATGTGAGATAAATAATCCCGCACAAGGGTATGGAGCACCTGCGAAGCAGTTCCGAAGCGTAGCGTAGGAATGAGCGTTAGCGAAGTGCGGAACACCCGACCGCCGCTTGTCGGCGGTTGTGCCCTTAAATTTAAAAACGAAATGGAGCAAGCAATATGCCAGAACTTTCAAACAGAACATCAACTTTTACCGACAGCGTAATCCGCCGTATGACCCGAATCTCAAATCAGTACGGGGCTGTAAATCTTTCCCAAGGCTTCCCGGACTTTGAGCCGCCCCGCCCTATCCTTGAACGGCTGGCAGAGGTCACAAAAGAGGACTTTCACCAGTACGCAATCACCTGGGGGGCCCAGAATTTCCGTGAGGCACTTGCCGCCAAAATCCAGCATTTTTCCGGCGTGGAAGTTGACCCGAATTCAGAGCTGGTAGTAACCTGCGGCTCAACCGAGG
>CALGGS010000127.1 GCA_937915735.1 uncultured Treponema sp. | reverse complement strand
CAAAGCAATCTCAAAGATTTGCAGGAACGAAATCTTATAGAACGAATTGGAAGCAAGAAAGATGGCAGGTGGATTGTAAAATAAATCTGTCGTTCTTTTCAGGCGGCTCTTTGAGCAATGCTTATTTTTCTTCCCGCAGAAATGATTTTCCTGTTTCTTTCCAAATTTCTTCATTTATCTTGTTGATGTCAAAGTCCCTGTTTTTGATGTGCTCTTTTATAATTCTGTCCGCCGGCTTTTTTTCGTCGAAGACATAGCCCGCGCTGCTCAAGAGGCTTTCTGTCTGGGGAAGCGTGAGCCTGAGCCCGATTGCCAGCTGCAGCACGGTCACTTTTTGGGGATGATACTCGTCGTTGTCGTTGCTTCTGATTTTTGAGAAAGTCTGCTTGCTCATTCCGCTCCTTTTGTAGATAAGGCTGATGTCGGCAAGTCCGTTCAGTGAGTAGTTGCTCAGGTAGAATTCAAAAGTTTTCAAAAACGAGCGTTTTTCTTCTATTAATTTGGGGGAAATCGAGATGTTCAGATTTGACTTGTTCTGCTCAAGGAGTTTGACCGCATCAATGGAATTCATATAAATCGCGTAGATGAGGGCAGAAAATCCGCTTTTTGACTGGGCGTTCACATCCGCTCCGTACTGAATCAAGAGTTTCATGATTTCCGTATCGTTCAAAAAAGCCGCCAGCATGAGGGGAGTGAAGCCTTCCTTGTCGGCGAGATTTGCGTCAACACCGCTTTCAAGAAATAACCTGATGATTTCGCTTTTGCGCTGGCTCACCGCGAGCATTAAGGCTGACCACTCAGAATATCGGCGGTCCAGATTCTGATTCCCGATTACCCTGAATGTTTCGAAAATCTGTTTTGAGTAATTAAAGCGGATTCTTTTAGGGTCAATGAGCTCGGCCAGATGAATGATATATGGCATTCCCTTTCCATTCTCGTCTTCTTTGTAATAATTAAGTACTGCCGTTTTGTTGCTCGTGGTAAGTGACCATTTTGTATTTCGCTCCGCCATTTTTTTCCGCACATCTGTGGAAAGGTTTGGATTAAGCCTGTAGTCGTAATACATGGGAAGACGGCAGTCGAGTTTTTCAAGCTCCGCTTTTAGGATTTCCGTGTTGCTGGTCATCATGTACTCGTAGTCTTTTCCGTTAATTCTGATTGTCTCGTAAAATTTTTCGTCAGATTCACTCATAATTCGATATTACCATAAAATAATTTGAATTTGGTCAACTTTCAGGCGACTTTGAGAGTTTTACAGGAGAAATCCCGCCGCCACTGTTCCCGCGATTCCCAGAATCGTGCCATAGGAGACTTCTGCCCGCAAGCTGATTGATGAAAAACTGCACCTGAAACCGTTGCTGACTTTCTATGCAAAGCCGAGGTTTTCCCAAGAAAAAGAGTCCTGCCACTTCATCCCGGCTGAAAGGCCAAAATATGGCTGGAAAAATGGAATCAGACAGTAGCCCCAGTCAAATCCCAAAAGCCATGAATCGGCGGATTTTTCTTCCGTGTGGTCAAGAAGATAATCAAAAACAAGGGCCGCGAATCGCTCACCATCGCGGAAAGCCGTTTCGGTGGAGACTTCGATTCCGAATTTTTGAGAGTTTATGAAAGAGAATTTGCCGGATTTTCCGGAATCTGATGGAAAAATGCTTGTCGTGTAGCCCACAGAAAAATATCCTGTGTCGGACGCGCTGAATGAAGAGTAATCATGATAATATGAGCCTGATGAGCCAGAAGAATATGATTTTGCAATCCTGACTTCGGCCTTTTTTGGCTTTAGCGACCTGTTTCCCTCTGAAAGCCAGCGTTCAGTTTCGCCGTAACGATTGAAAGCCGGATTGTATCTGTCAGTCGGCCAGATTTCTGTCAGAAGATAGTGATAGGGATCGTCTGTCCAAGTCTCAATCTCGATATTGTGGAAATTTTCATCTTGAACCTGGGCAAAAAGATGATTCATCACATTCGGCTGATAGTTCCTCACGAGAGTGCAACGGTATTTTTCCCCGGGAAAATTCTTGTCCCAAGTCAGTTTGAAGACACAGGAATAGTCAAGGCAATTAATCTGACCGTCACCGTCATAGTCATAGACATTTTCCTGAGCCTCGATAATCGTCGCGATAATCATTTCGTTAATGCGCGCATTAGAGGTCGTGTTAGTGCGAGGTGAGATTTTTGACTTTGCCGTCTGTGCGGAAATGGCGGCTGTAAGAAAAGACAGCGTGAAAAATACGGCGATTTGTTTTTTCATGAAAACCTCCTGAAACTGCGGGAAGGGCGGGGAAGCCCTGCAATTTACGGGAGTGAGTTTAACGGAGGTTTATTCCCAAGTCACGGGAATGGGGCTGTACCGTCATGCCGAATTTATTTCGGCATCTAGAGTTTTGCGGAATCAAAAAGAATGTCATGCGGGGCAGGGGCGATTAAAATCACATTCAAGAGTTTGATTTCCTGTTCTGAAAATCTTGAAAACTTTTTATTACTGGCAATTCGTATTCGTGGAGAATAGAGAGTAGGCTTATGCTGGTGTCTGATATGTCAATCATGTAAATTTCTCCATTTTTTTATTTTATTAATTTAAGATCTTTTTGATTTATTGAAAGTTTAAAAA
>CALGGS010000126.1 GCA_937915735.1 uncultured Treponema sp. | reverse complement strand
TTTTCGATTTTAAACACAATTTTCTTGTGAGTGACGAAAGTCGATATTTGGGCTATTACTTAAATTGTTTGTCCAGCCAGTCGAAACTTGCGTCCTGCTGTTCTGGCAGATATGCGTGCTCGCCGCCGGCAATCAAGTCAGTCTTAAGCTTGTCTTCGGCTTTGTTTGCCTTCCAGATTTTGTGAACGATTTCGTATGCTTCTTTAGTGCCCTCTGTCGGGTTAACGGCATCATCATCGCCGCCAATAAAATACATTGGTTTTGGAGCGGCAAGACCTGCTACATCAGGATAGTCCAAGAATTTTGCGATTGTCGGGTGGAGCATACTGAATGCAGAATTTCCTTTGAGCTGACCGTCACCAATCTTGATGTGACCTTTCATTGTACCGAACCAGCAGACTGCTACGCCAGCCGTAATGTCATCGCTGATTGCGGCAAGTTGCCAAGAGCGGAAGCCACCCATACTGAATCCGATACAAGCGACCTTCTTTTTGTCAACCTGCGGGAGGGAAGCCAGGAATTTTGCGGCACGGCAATCTTCCTGAGCGATGATTCCAGCGAAACTTGTACCCATGTTGAAGAGGTTTGAGCCAAGTGACTGCTGGCTGTCAGTCTTGAAGCCCTGAACTGAGCGGTCTCCCCAGCCGAGGGCGTCAAAGCTAAGAACTACATAGCCTCGTTTTGCAAGCTCGTCTCCAGGGAATCTCTCGCCAAAGTAGCGGCCTGCCCAGTTCTCTGCCTCTGCAAGTCGTTTTTCATCTTCTTCGGTTGTGCCGAAGGGACGAACCATTTTTTCTTTACCGATTGTGAATTTTGAGCCGTGGTCATGGAGCATGAGGGCTGCCGGAGCTTTTTTTGCGTTATCTGGAATCAGAAGATATGCAAGAACTCGGCTTTCTGCGCTGATATTAAAGACAACTTTCTGAGCCTTGTAGCCTTCCCGCTGCTCCTCGTCAATAACGACCATATCAAACGGAGTTTTATCCTCGTTCTGAATGATAAGCTCGCGGGCCTTTGCCAAGCCAGCCTGCTTCCATTTTTTAGGATTTCCGTCCTTCCAGCCCATTGAAAATTCCCACTTTTTGAGAATTGACTCGTAGAATGTCGGCAAACATCTGTCCTTTGCATTGATTTCCTGCTTCACGTATTCCTTACTCCCTTCTGCAAAAATAGAAAAAGAAAGCAAAGCCGAAACAGCCAAGACAAGTGATTTTTTAAACATTTTTTTCACAATTTACTCCTTTTCTGACATTTTTTTGTCTTATTTTTCTAGTTAATTAAAGGATAAAGTCAAATTTTATAAAAAAACATCTAAAATATAATCAAAACGATATAGAATTTAGGAAATGAGATTCCGAAAGAAGCCATAAATGACAGAGAATTGAACATTACTCAACGCTCTTTTATAATTACCCTATGCTTTCAAATCTTTTTTTTACGATCAATGCCGTTATGCCGATTGTTCTTGTGATTGCCGTCGGTTATTTTTTGAAGACGATTCATCTTTTTGACGAAAAATTTTTCCCGCTTTTAAATAAACTTTGCTTCAGGTGCTGTCTTCCCTGTCTTTTGTTTTTTAATGTTTACAATGTCGAAAATCTGGCGGAAATTGCTCAATATTGGAAGATTTGCGTTTTTGCCGTAATTTCGATTCTTATTTTTTTTGTTTTTGCGGTCATCATCATAAAATTTACGGTGAGCGATGACAGGCAAAAAGGCGTTATGATTCAATCTTCATACCGCTCAAACTATGCGATTATCGGAATTTCTCTCGCAATGTCGATTTCTTCAGGGGATGCGCGTCCTGTCGTTGCCGCTTCTATTTTATCTTCGGTTTCGATTCCGCTTTTTAATGTTCTTGCAATTATCGCCCTATCTCTTTTTGTGAGCGAAGACGGAAAAAAGGTGAGCCTTATCTCAATTTTAAAGAAAATCGCAACTAACCCCTTGATTCTCGGAGTTCTTACAGGAATTTTCTGCCTTATTATCAGATTTTTGATTCCTCAGAATTCAGACGGTCAAAAGCTCTTTACGATAAAACAAAACCTGCCCTTTATTTACAAAACTATTTCAATGCTAGCAACAAGCGCAAGCCCCATCGCTCTTATCGCGCTCGGAGGAAATTTTACATTCAGTGCCGTTGCCCGTTTAAAATACAAAATTATCGCCGGAACTCTAGCGCGCACAGTTATTTGTCCTCTTGTTTGTCTGAGCATCGCCTACAAAACAGGATTTACATCTTTGGAATTTCCGGCTTTAATCGCACTTTACGGTACCCCACTGGCAGTTTCAACCGTTCCTATGACTGCCGAAATGGGAAGTGACAGTGAGCTTGCCGGTCAGCTCGTCGTTTGGACCACCCTTACAAGCGCATTTACTCTTTTCATAATTATTTTTATCTGCAAACAAGCGGGTATTTTATAAAAGGAAACCTCGAAAATACAAGAGATTGCCGTGTCTAAGCAAGGGCGACAAGCAATGCCCTTGAGCACGGCAATGACTCATACTTATTGGATAGCCCCAAAAGTCTTCCCCTGCCGTACAAATATCCGTTTTTTACTTCAAAAAGCCAGAATTCTTCTCCATAACTAAAAATTGCCCACTTGTAAAGCGAAACATTTGTTCCAAGGGGAACTGGCATTATTTTTTCACGGGCAGACTTTGAAAGCTCTTCAAAATTTTTTACGGAAAACCTTTCTTCTGCTATAGATTTTCCTTCGCTCAGCTCGTCGAAACAATAAAAAGCTGTATGAAGCTCCCCGCCTCCCTTGAATTCAATTACGACAGGGACAAGCTCATAAGCGGAAAGTGAAGCGCTGAAAGTGAGAATTGTGATTATTGCGAGAATAATTTTTCGAAAATGCACAATCTATTATCGGAGACAGAAAACTTAAAGTTTACGCTTACGCAAATAACTGAGTCGTTTTAAGCCATTCTGCGACGGCCGTCGCCTCTTTATCCAGCGGGCGGTCTTCTTCGACAAACGCACTCATCTTTCGCACTTCGTCGTGAACTTTTTTGGTGAATGGAGCGAAATCCTCGATTCCGGCCAAATCTACTGCCTGCATTGCGGCCAGCAAGTGAGTCGCGAACTGCAAGAAAACAAGCTCAA
>CALGGS010000125.1 GCA_937915735.1 uncultured Treponema sp. | reverse complement strand
TTTTCTTGAAATAGATTTTCCCGTTGCTCGTGTCAATGAACACACATGCCGTGAACGGGTCAACCTTCGTAGCCTTTGCCTCGTCAATATTCGTGACGATACTCGCAACAATCTGAGGCTGTGCCTGCGGAGCGGGTTGCGGAAACTGCAAGGACTGCTGATACTGATGCTGCGGAGCCTGCTGGAATTGAGGCTGATTCTGCGCAAGCTGCTGTGCCTGCCTTATGTAAAAGTCATTCATTGGGTTCCCGAACTGATATGGTGGCATTTCCTTATCTCCTTACAGGGAATAAATTAGCGCATAAGACTGGCTCAGTTGGATTGAAAAAAGATTGATTTTGGAGCGAAAAAAGACAGGAAAAGGCTAGAGCAGGGGAGCTATCTTTCGTCTTATAGCACTGAGTTCTAGTTTTGCCACGGGATAGCTTATACAAAGCGTGTCGGCGATAAAGCCGAGTTCTTTTCTCTTTATGTAATACATGTCGAAGATTTTCTCCTGACGCTCGGACAATATTATGAGCGAGAGCAGGCGCCTGATGTCAGCCTTACTGGCCGACTTGAAATATGCGTTTATTTCTTTTACTGATTTCAAAATCAATTTTCCCTTTCCGTTTTCGTCGGATATAGGTGATTTTACGGCAAGGAAAAACAATGCTTAAATCTGCATTTTACAAAAATTGAAGTACCCCCAGCTAAAGCAAGGGGGAGGGCTCGCCCACATTGATAAAGATGTTATAATTCTTGCATGATTTACGGATATATACGCTGTTCGACAGCAATTCAGAGCACTGAGAGCCAGAAAATTGCAATCAAGGAATACTGCAAATATCATCGTCTTAGAAAAATTCAATGGATTTCAGAGAATATCAGCGGGACGAAACAGCCGGAAAAGAGGAAGCTGGGAGAACTAATAGAATTAGTAAAGGAAAACGACATAATAATCATTACTGAGCTTTCAAGGCTCGGGAGGTCACTTGTAATGATTCTCAACGTTTTACAAATTCTTCTGGATAAAAAAGTAAGGGTAATTGCAATCAAGGAAGGCTATGAGCTTGGCGATAATATCCAAAGCAAGGTCTTGGCATTTGCATTCGGTCTTTCTGCGGAAATTGAACGAACTTTACTGTCTGAGCGGACTAAACAGGGACTGATTAGAGCACGAAAAGCAGGCAAACAGATAGGGAGAAAAAAAGGTCAAAAGCCATCTGTATATAAGCTGACACCATACCGATACAAGATAATACGATGGCTTAAAAATGGTAGAAGTAAACGGTCAATAGCAATGGAGCTGAATGTTACATGGTGCACCTTAGACCGTTTCATAAAAAATCATTTGTATGACAAACCACCTAAACCGCTTACAGAAAAACCTAAAAAACACGGGCATCCTACAGCATTAGAGCGTAAATATTTTGAGCAACATAGATGAACGGCTTGATTATACAGTGGCTGAAAGAATATAAAACAACCGATGCTGATAACTGGATAACTCTACCTATCGGAATGACATCGACGAACTATGTAATTCTGGACGGGCGTCAAGGGTATAATTTGCAAGATGTTACAGGCTGGCTGTATAAGGAAACCGGACGATTTTGCGTCAATCCTGAAAATGGTCACACAACTGATTTCCTCATAGTTGGTTACTAATCGAACGGTTTGATTATACAGTGGATGATGTTTACTTCCAATGGTGATAAATACTGGCCTATTCAGTTTACCAGCCAGCCATTCTGTGTATCTGGTCAGACAAATAAAAATGAGGCAACTCGTATATATGATGTTTCAAACCAAGGCTTTACCTTAGATAATAATGGTGGGACACCTGAAAAGCAGTGGATAATTGCAGTAGGATACTAATATCCGATTGCAATCCAGTTTTGTGTATAGTCCCCATTAGCTTCTCCACCAACACTACGTTCTCCGATGCGTGTCTCAACAGATGTTTTTGTTAAAGAGTATGCTATCGTGTGCCTTGTGGTGTCATCATTTTGCCCTACTGCAAAGCAGTAAAAAAATGGAACTGTTGAGAAACTTATCGGGAAATGCGCATTAAATATAACTCCGGCATTAAACTTCCCCCATTGTATCATCAAGCCGTTCGAATATTTTATATAGCCGGTTGCTTCCCCGAAATAATAATCAACTACTCCATAAAGACGGGCATATTTATCCCCCGTGTACACAGGAGATGTGCCGCCTGTCTCGTATGCCTCGAATACCGCAGAGCGGATGACCGTCGCAGGAACTCCATACGAAGTTGCCGCATCCGTGGTATTGTTATCAGCCGTCAGAATACTTGCATATTGTTTTGTAAGGATAAATTCTTTTGATATTGTTGTTAAAACATTCTGTGAAACTATACCATTAAATACTTCAACTCCTGAAAATTTCTCCTCGTATACCCCGTCGCCGATTTTTATTGATATTGAATTATATACGACTTTAAGAGTGACTGATTTTATCGAAACGCTGTCCCAGCTGCTGTAATCTCCAGTCACAGAACTCGGTGAACCTGAGCTTGGGTATTGTTTTGTTAGCTCACCTGTCAGTTCTCCTGCCGTGACAGTCGCTTCTGAGAACTGATAGCCTGTGAGAGATAGAGACAGAGTTTTAATGTCAGTTTCCGTATCGTAGTAGGTCTGCCCGCATTCTGTGTATGAGGTAGTTCTGCTTACATCAACTTTTACCGTGCAATATATATTGAATCCATACGGCTCATTTTTTGAGTATATCCTTGCAGAATAATCTATTCCCATAGCCGCTGACAGCGTAAGTTTCCCATGGAATGAGAACGGCAATGAAAGTGTTACTTTTTTACCACTTACACTGACTGTCGGTGTTATAGAAAGATCAGTAGAGAACTTTGCCGTTACATCATCAGCGCTTCCTGCTAGTAGCAGGAAGCGCTGGTTGTAGCTTATTATATCATTGATATTTATAGCACCTATTGATACTGGGCTGTGAAGGTTGTTGTCATACCCAAGGCTGAG
>CALGGS010000124.1 GCA_937915735.1 uncultured Treponema sp. | reverse complement strand
CGCCTTTGGATTTTTGTGGAGCCAGTTGTCCAGACCCGACTGAACTTCCGCCACAATCCAGGCCCTGATGTCGGTGTTTCCCAGCTTGTTCTTGGTCTGGCTTTCAAAAACCGGGTCTTTTACTTTGACCAGAACAGCCGCAGTGATTCCTTCCCTTACGTCCTCTGATTTGTAGCTTGACTGGAAAAAGTCATTCACGCCCTTGATGAAGCCTTCCTTAAAGGCCGTGAGGTGGGTTCCGCCGTCCGAAGTGTATTGGCCGTTTACGAATGAGAAATAATTTTCGCCGTAAGAGTTTGTGTGGGTGAAGGCAAACTGAAGGTGCTCGCCTGTGTAACTTCCGATTGGGTAGATTGTCTCGGATTCAAGCTCTTTTGTGAGCAGGTCTAAAAGTCCGTTCTGGCTCTGGAAATCCTGCCCGTTCAAGCGGAGAATGAGTCCTGAGTTCAGGTAGGCGTAGTTCCACATTCGCTTCTCAACGAATTCCATGTTGAAGGAATATTTTCCGAAAATCTTTTCGTCCGGAACGAATTCAAAATATGTACCGTTTTTGGTGCCCGGTTTTACCGCGCCCGATTTATTTGACTGGAGCTTTCCTTCGGCAAAGACTGCCTCAACGCATTTTCCGTCACGGATGGAGACTACTCTAAAATAAGAAGAAAGGGCGTTTACCGCCTTTGTGCCGACACCGTTCATACCCACTGAGAACTGGAAGACATCGTCGTTGTATTTTCCGCCGGTGTTGATTTCAGAGACACATTCTACGACTTTTCCAAGAGGGATGCCACGGCCATAATCCCGCACTTTCACGCGGTTTTCCTTGATTTCAACATCGATTTTGTTTCCGAATCCCATGATGAATTCGTCGATTGAGTTGTCGATTATCTCTTTTAAGAGAATGTAGATTCCGTCGTTCTGGTTTGAGCCGTCGCCCAGCCGGCCTATGTACATTCCGCTTCGTAAGCGGATATGCTCCAGAGCATCAAGATGGCGGATTTTGTCGTCTGAGTAGTCAGCGGCGTTAACTTCTTTTTTTGCCATGCCTGCGTTTGGGTCGGCTTTTTTTGCCGCCGCAAGTTTTTTTTCGGCTTCGGCCGTGGCTTTTTTGTCGGTCGCCCGCTCTTCTACGCTGCTTTTCGGGGCCTCGGCTTTTTTTGATTTTGCCACGGTCTTTGCGTTATCCCAGGCTCGGAAAGTTCCGTTTTCGTCGATTCCCGCCACAGGCTTTTTTGCTTTTGCAGATGATGATTTTGTCGCAGTCGCTGCCTTTGCAGGCACAGATTTTGCAGCAGGAGTTTTTTTTGCGTTTTCCGCTGATGTGACAGATTTTTCAGTTTTAGTTGTCGCCCTTAACTTTTTTGTCATTGTCGGGCCTGACCCGACAATCTCTTTTTCTTCTTTTTTAATTCCACCCATAGCGAATAATTATATAGTAGAATTTTTAACTAGTCAATTTTAAGTCAGGAGATGGGGGGGGGGAGCAGGGAACATAAAAAAAATTATTGGGAAAATTATTTTTTCAACAATAGCACGATTTGATAGACCTGCTATGTTAGAATGCTAGTAATGAATCAGGAGGATTTTATGAACCCAGAACAGGAGAAGAGAGAATTCATTAACGCGTATCAAAATCTTTTTGCAAAAGAAAAAGAAATTGAGAATGAAGAAGCAAAAGTTAAACAAGCTCTTTATGAACGCAAGTGCAATCTGAACAAGAATTTTAACTGGGCACCAGAAAACACTCAGAAAATCATCGAGCTGAATAACGGCCTTTTGGAACGGTATCCTGAGGCTTACAACGAGCTGTTGCGCGTAAAAAATGAATTTGAAGAACGATATCGTGCGGGCGATAAGAGCTTTAAAGACTATACGATTGAGGTAGAATTCTGGTACAACGCTCCCGACGGATTGAGCGAGGAAGAAGACGAGTTATGGGACAACCTATGTGAAAATACTATTTTCTGGGGGCCTCATTTGTATGCTTCAAGTAACTACCGTGAACGAAATCGTGATATTGAGTCGTTTGAAGAGGCTATGATGATGGATAATCAGTCCTGGAACGAATATCCGTTTAACACCAAAGTACTCGATGGCACTTATATTTACTATTTCATGCACGATATTTTTAATCACAACGGCACGTACTCACTCGAAGATGCAGTGCAGATGAAAGCAGAAAATTTTTCGTGGCAGATGAACATTTGTATCGAACATTGGGGAAAATCTCGACAGAAATAAGCAAGTGTGCAAGGGATTGCTCTGGTAAATTTGCTTCCCTCGTAATCCTAAACCGTGATATTGCCCATCAACATTTCCCAGCTTTTTTCATCGTAATCACAATAGTGCAAATCTTTTTCGAAAACGGTCTTTTCTTTCGGTAGGCAAAATACTTCCGCTACGAGTCGTAAGTCTTTCTTTTTCAGATTGTTTCCGTGATACAGAAAAAACTTGTCCGTATCAGAGTGATAGACAACTCGCCCTCGTGGAATAGAAAAATATTCTTCCCGAAACGAATCTGGCAAAAAACTGAGTTACCGCTAGAAAGCGAATCCCAATAGTCAGCATGGTCTTTTGTTCCTGTGATTGCATTCCCATAAGACAGACCTTTTTCTAGCGGAACGGCATGAGGGAACAATGTTATCCCCTGATAAAACCAGAAAATTCCTACCAACGGAACTGATGTCCCCAATCTTGTGTTTACGTAAGCAAGAAATCTTGGAATACGCGAATCTTCATAAAAACAATCATTTTCCGTTCTGCTGATATTTTTACAAAGATGAGGACAACATACTTCTGCGCAATTTATCAGCGACTGACCTTTTCGCCATTCGAGATGATTGATATTCATCTGTTCAGAGAATGTTTTCAATGCCTGTATGAAATTGCAAGTTTTATTCTGGTTCATATTCTCAGTCTTTTCCTTCCCAAACATAGGCAAATTATATCAGGATATTGCTCCAGTCTTCAATTTCCTTATCCAGCTTATTCCTGTCAAATTCGCAGAGCCATTTTATCTTACAATCGAGGATGACATCAGCTTGGATATCCGTAAAGCTGTATTTAGATTCCAACTTCTTCTTGCAGTCCTCATTGTTTTTGCTTTCTAAAATGAGATTTATTATTTCTTCTTTATTGTCCAGAAATAATCTCAGGGCTTTTAAGCTCTCCAACATGGTTATGTTTTTCATAACCCACCCATGACTATAGCCCTGATCTGACTTCTCCGTTCTTACTGTTCCAACGATGCTTGTGAATGCTGCTAAATCCGAGCGGTACCAACTTTCGCTTTCGAGCTCTTTGTCATAATTGCAATAATCCAAATCTATTTCGAAAACAGTCTTGTCTATCGGCAGCGCAAATGACCTTAATATGTCGACAATCCCATTTCCTTTCAGATTGTCCGCATGATACACATAAAATTTGTCCTTAACAGTATTATAAACAACCCGCACGCGTGGCATAGTAAAGTATGCTTTCCGTAACGAATCTCTAAAAATATCCAGATTTCCATTAAGACGGCATTCCTCCCAATATTCGGCATGAGTTTTGGGGCCTGTAATAATATCTCCGTGGCGCACACCTTTATCAACATCAACCCAAAGGGGGAGGACCGTTCCTGTTCCTGGTTTCCAGCAAATTCCTACTCTTGGAAGGGGCTGGCATGATTTTTTCCTGAATTTGTCAAGTATCATAAAAATATCTCCTCGTATCTTTGTTATTATTGTAGAATAGAATGTCTATCATATCGTGATATAGAAGAAGAAAAAAAATTGAAAAAATTCAAATTGCCATTTTTATAAAAAGCTTTCTAATCTATCATGTTTTGATAGAGGTTTTGTGTTATATTGCAAATAATGAATAATAAATTGGATTACATAGCAATTGATTTTGAGACCGCAAACTACTATAAGAACAGTGCTTGTTCGGTTGGACTTGTACGCTTTCTCGTGATGAGCTGTTAAAATGTTGTAAAGCATAGAGAAGGTGTTTATAAAGTGATTCATAATAATAACAAACGTACATTAATAATCATCAAGTGAATTATACAAGGAGAAAACTTGCTTTACATAACCGGCGATACACATAACACCGAAGATATGTCAAATCTCTCATCAAAGAACATGAAGCTTTGCTGTATGGAACAGAATGCCGATTTTCACGCAATTACAGCGGCAATCGTTCTCGGTGATTTTGGGCTTCCATGGAGTTCTAGCTGCTTTATTGATGAGGCGGGGATCCATCCAACTGACCATACAGACCGTTATCTTCTCAAATGGTATAACCAGAAACCGTTCAAGATTCTGGCAATGATGGGCAACCATGACAATTATGACATCATCGAAAAACTGCCGGAAATAGAAATGTTTGGAGCTAAGGTACTGAAAGTCAGTGATAACATATACTATCTCAAACGCGGAGAAGTGTATCATATAGAAGAAAAACAATTTCTTGTCCTCGGCGGTGCGATGAGTGATGATAAGGTCTGGCGAAAACCGCATGAATCCTGGTGGGAGCAGGAAGAGTGGGGTGAAGGTGAAAAGGAATCCTGTTTTGCAAAGATAAAAGAAAATAACAAGTTTGATTATGTTCTCTCACACACTGGTCCGTCAGCAGGTATCGCCCTTACTGATGATTTCTTCTTCAATGAAGAAAACCTGAAGCAGCTCCATCGCGATTCTAATGTTGTTTTCAACGACAAAATCGACTCTTCCATTTCATACAAGAAATGGTTCTTCGGACACTGGCACAGCGACTGGGGATATGAACATTACAACGAATCAAAATACATTCCGTTGTATCATCAGGGAATTGTAATTTAATTTATTCTAATGTTTTGCCTGCTGGCACATAATCATATAACCCAACCTGTTTTGTTGAATTTTCAGCATTTCAAGTTGTTCTTTGACGAATTTTTCTCTGGAAATAATTATTGGTTTCTGCGATTCATGCCACAGTGCTTCTTCTTCATTGCGTTTTTCTATCATCGCCATTAAAAGCCGTTGAAATTCACCTTTTTTGACAGGAGCCTCAACTTTTTTCTTTTTCCGAACTTTTTGTGGCGGTGAAATTGGATATACTGAAACTACAGAATTAATTGCTTCTATTCTCATGCTTCAATTATAGATGGTGAGCTATATCATATCGTGATAGTGGGAAATTAAAGTGTAATTTTTATAAATTTGAGGGGGCGAGTTATGCCAAGGACGATGGGCGTTACCGCCAACGAGCGGCGGTCGGGCTTTTCGGGGTTCCGTGCTTTCGCACTACATTGCCTGCACTTTGTTTCGGCAACGGCTACGCCGCCCCTACAATCCCTAACGCGCAATAAGAAAATATCGTTATTGTTTGTTCAGTTCTTCAAATACAGAAATCAATTGCGTTCCATCAAAATTGTTTGCAAGAATATCTTTCTTTGTATCAGCGTTTTCCAATAGGATTTTGCAACAAATTTCTGTCATTTTGAAGAGGCGGTAGAGTTCATAAACAGCCCATGACTTCAAATTTATTAATCCAGGCTCTATTTCAAACGGAGCATTCATAACAAACTGTGAAGAGTCATCCATATTAACATGAGTGTTTTCTTTTATGGAAAAATAGACATCATGGCTGTATTCTGACAAGTCAGTAGAAATATCTAGTACCCCAACATCTAAATCACTCACGAATTCTGAATGGTTTAAATCAATTGCGTATTGAATTAATTTGCTTTCTTCGGCGGTAATAATATCCTTTTGAACTAATATGCTGAAATCGATGAATTCGGAACCAGAAAATTTCCCATTTGTTGCTGCGCTCGAGTTATCAAGCAGTTTTATAATTCGATAGTAAACATCTTGTTTCAAATGGAGAAGATAACAGACAAACGGCTTTGTAAAATATTTTTTTTCATAGATAAGGTCATTATCTTTTACAATTCCTTTTACGGCCACGAAGAAATCTTTTAGGCAATCAGTTAAGCCCCATAGTATTTCTTTTATTTCCGTATTTGTCATAAACTTATTAATCAAAGAGCCTGTATCGCAAAATACTTCTTTATCAGTGAACCATTTTTTATAATCTGTAGGTTTAATAAA
>CALGGS010000123.1 GCA_937915735.1 uncultured Treponema sp. | reverse complement strand
CAAGGATTCATCACTCTTCCAGCCGTGCGCATGCCAGAAGCAGCCGTTCACGAAAATCACCGCCTTGTAATGAGGGAAAACGATGTCAGGCTTTCCTGTCAGCCGCTTGTCATTTTTTCGGAAACGGAAGCCGAATTTAAAAAGCTGTGAGCGCAAAGAGACTTCAAGCTTTCCGCCAGTGCTATGAATGGCCGCCATATTTTTATGCCTTTGCTCTGGATTCAGGCTGTCGGTCAGGGAAATCTTCATGATTTCTTCGTAGGGATGACAGCGGGCAAGGGAAATGTATGTGACTTTTGCGCAAGGGATAGCCGGAACCAAAAATCCATCCGTGGCCTTTTGGAACTGGTCTTCTGTGAGTTTTACGGCAAGGGCTATGTGGGGAAAGAAATTTTCAGGGATGTAGTTGCGGTTTCCGCCCGGCTCAAAGTGAGGAAGAAAGGCCTCGTGCAGACGGCCGTTGATGGATTTGAGGATTTCAAAAGATGAGCCTTTTCCGGCAGAAGAGGATTTATCGGTCTTATTAACAGAAAGAAAAATTACTTTTTCCTTGAAAGAATCTATGCCGCAAAAATCCAAAGAGAGCTTTTTTTCAAGGGAAGAGGCAAAATCAGAAAAAAGGGATTTGAGCTCAGGAATCTGCCCCTCCGATACATGGAACATCCCTAAAGTGAGATGGACGGGTGCAGCTTTTTTTATGAGAATATCGTTGCCGGTGACGCTTGCAAAATCTTGCTGCAAAGAGCGAATCGCTTGGGAAGAGCGAGCGTCAAGCAAAATGGAGACGGCATAAGTTTCAGGTCTGGAGGGCGAATCAGTCGTCATAGTCCCGGTCGTATTTTTCGCTCCAGTCCTTTTTGCTTTTCCAGCTTAAGTGTTTTTCCTGCAGCATGTCCGCGTCCTCCCGTCCCTGACCGACCCGCCAGTCATCGTATTTTTGAGAGAGGGGAGAGGAGTCCTTGTTTTTTTCCCGTAAGTCTTCTTCGCCGTTTGCCATAGGAAGATTATAGCACAAGTAAGCTTTACTGTCCTATCTTACCTGCGAATTCAGCGATAGTTACGAGGGCGGCATCGCTCTTTTTCAGGGGATTCGTGAATTCAGCGCAGGCTTCCAAGGAGCCGCCTTTTTTTGCGATTTCTGAAGCCATGATTTCAAGGCATTTTTTGGAATTTCCGCCGGCACTGGAAGCGAAGGCGTAGCATTTTTTGCCTGAGAGATTTACTTTGTCGAAGAAGGTGTTCAGCGGTGCGGCGGGTTTTGCAGCCCAGACGGGCGTGCCGATTACGATTTTGTCTTCTTGACAGCGTACGGCATACTCAATAAAATAAAGCCATATTTTGAACGAAGGCGTTCACTTAATTTAACGACTTATTGTCGCTGGATGAGGTGAGCGCCTTTTTTTATGCGTTAGGATTTCTTATGTCAAAATTTATTTTTGTAACAGGTGGTGTTGTCTCTGGCTTGGGAAAAGGAATTACGGCGGCGAGCCTTGGGCGCCTTTTGAAGTGTCGGGGATTGAAGGTGACGAGCCAGAAGCTTGACCCTTATATGAATGTGGACCCTGGAACGATGAGCCCTTTTCAGCATGGCGAGGTTTTCGTTACTGATGACGGGGCGGAAACGGATCTTGATCTTGGACACTACGAGCGTTTTATTGATGAAAATTTAACTAAGTATTCGAATATGACGAGCGGGCGGGTTTACTGGAATGTCTTAAATAAGGAGAGAAACGGCGACTATCTTGGAGAGACGGTGCAGATTATTCCGCACATCACGAACGAGATTAAAGATTTTATCAAAAAAAATGCGGAAGTTAGCGGCGCGGATGTGAGCATCGTTGAGGTTGGCGGCACGATTGGTGACATTGAAAGCCAGCCGTTTCTGGAGGCGATTCGGCAGCTGGCGCTAGAGGTCGGGCGTCGTAACTGTCTTTTTATTCATGTGTGCTTGGTTCCGTGGATTAGTGGCTCGGACGAGTTTAAAAGTAAGCCTACTCAGCACTCTGTAAAAGAGCTTATGGCACTTGGAATCCATCCTGACATTATTGTTGCCCGATGTGAAAAAGAGATTCCCCTTGATATTCGTAAAAAAATTAGTCTTTTCTGCAATGTTGGCGAGGACTGCGTGATTAACAATACGACCTGTAAGAGTTTGTACGAGGTTCCGCTCATGCTTCACGCTCAGAATATGGACGAGGTTGTCTGCCGAGATTTGGGAATTACGGACACTCGAGGCGACTATCCTGCTTTGGCGGACTGGTCAAAGATGGTGGAAAAGATTCATGCTCGGAGCGGCGAGATTAAGATTGCTTTGGTGGGGAAATATGTAAAACTTCACGATTCGTATTTGAGCATTGTAGAGTCCTTAAATCACGCTAGCTTCGAAATTGGAAAGAATGTAAAAATTAAGTGGGTTGATAGCGACAGCGTAACTGACGAAACTGCGGAATCAGTTTTTGCGGATTGTAGTGGAATTATTCTTCCTGGCGGATTTGGTCAGAGAGGAATTGAGGGAATGATTAGTAGCTGCCGATACGCTCGCACTCACAATGTGCCGTATTTTGGAATCTGTCTTGGTATGCAGATTTGCGTGATAGAGTTTGCGCGCTCGGTTTTAGGATATGTGGATGCAAACAGTCGTGAGTTTGACGAGGTTTGTGAGCACGCTGTAATTGATTTAATGAAAGACCAGCAAGGTGTGATTATGGGTGGCACGATGCGGCTTGGAAGCTATCCTTGCAAGGTGGAAAGCGGCACAATTTTGGAAAGAGCGTATGGGGCAGACCTTATTCACGAGCGACACCGCCACCGCTACGAGTTCAACAATGACTATCGTGACGAAATGCAAACGGTAGGTCTTACAATTAGCGGAACTAGCCCGGACGGCACTCTGGTTGAGGCGGTTGAAGTGCATGGGCTGGGGGAAAAATCCCGCTTCCATGTGGGGGTGCAGTTTCATCCGGAGTTTAAGAGCCGGCCGAACAAGCCGAGTCCGCTTTTTGTGGAATTCTTGAAGGCTTGTTGTTAAAATATAATGGGGTTTTTAAGGGGCTTGCCCCTTAGGAGAAGGGGTAGCGACCAACGAAGTGGGCGCGTAGGGG
>CALGGS010000122.1 GCA_937915735.1 uncultured Treponema sp. | reverse complement strand
TTTTTCGATTTTAAACACAATTTTCTTGTGAGTGACGAAAGTCGATATTTGGGCTTACTATTTTTTCTTTCTTTTTGCAAATCCTTATGTTTCGTGATACAATTTCTTAATCATAAGGAAAGATTTATTTGGCTGATATTCGCTCTCTGCTACATTCTTATCTCGATTCTTCAGGGCTTCCTTCTGGCGAAGTTTTGCTTTCTCTTTTAGAGGGCTGTATTTCCGTGCTTGAAGGCGAGAACGCCGATTACCGTCCTCTCGATGACGAAAAAAAAGCCGGCGGACTTTTGGATTTTACAAGGCTGGAAGTGGCTTCTCTTCCGGTTCTGATTGTTCCGGATTTACATGGGCGGGGAAAATTCATTCTTGATATTTTAGATTTTGAAATTTCTGGACGCTCCGTTCTTTCTCTTCTTGAGTCGGGCGAGATTTTTGTAGTTTGTGTCGGGGATATTTTTCACTCTGAAAGTCGGGGAAAGGCTCGCTGGAAAAAGGCTTATGCAGATTTTAACACTGGAAATTTAACGAATGACTCCCTGAAAGAAGAAATGAAGGAAAATCTTTCTCTCTTGCAGATGATTCTTTCTTTAAAGTCGGCGTTTGCCAGTCATTTTCACATTCTAAAAGGAAATCACGAGAATGTGCTGAACGAGGATCATAGGACAAAATACGGAAATGTTCCGTTTAGGAAATTCTGTGATGAGGGAAATATGGTCGCAGTTTTTTTACAGCATTACTACGACGATTTGATTCTTCACGAAATTTCCTGTTTTGAAAAAGCGCTTCCGATTGTCGCCTGCTTTGAAAAATGCGTCATAAGCCATGCGGAGCCTGCCGTTTTTTTTACCCGGCAGGAAATCATAAATTATCACAAATCTGGCTCTTATGTTACATTCGCACTCACTTGGACTGCCAATGATGCCGCTCGAGGGGGAACGGTAAAAAATCTTTTTAAAGAGCTTTTGAGCGAAGAAAATCAGGGAAAAGCCTTTTATTTTGCAGGACACAGGCCTGTTTTAGGAAAATATGCCCTGCGTCAAGGCGGTCGCTTTATTCAGATTCACAATCCCGATGTGGAGCAAGTGGCAGTCCTTCTTCCAGAAAGCGACTTCGACCCAGAAAGGGATATAATTGACATAGAAAATAGGAGAAAATGATGGCAGAGAACCTTCCTCAGATGATTGGAAAGTACAGGATTATGGGGCTTGTGGCTAAGGGCGGAATGGGGGCTGTATATAAGGCCGTTCATCCGACTCTTCGCCGTATGGTCATCCTCAAAAAACTTACGATAAAGGGTAATGCCACCATTCGGGAGCGGTTCAAGCGGGAAGCCCAGATTCTGCTTGATATGCAAAGTCCCTACATCGTCCATCTTTTTGATTATTTTGTTGAAGGAAACAGCCATTACATTGTTGAGGAATTTGTTGACGGTCTTTCTCTTGCCCAGGTAATTGAAAAACAGGTTTCGCTCGGAACTGAGCTTTCTCTCCTGGTGTTTTTGGATGCTTGCTATGCGCTCAAATTCGCCCATGCACGGGGAATCGTTCACAGGGACATTAAGCCAGGAAATATCTTAATCAGCCGTCGCGCCGAAGTGAAACTTGCTGACTTTGGAATCGCGGCAAGTGACGACATCGAGGAAATTGCCGTTACAAAAACGGACCGAATCGTCTCAAAGGTGGCGGGTGATGTGACCCAGACAGGCGTTACTTTGGGAACTCCGGCATATATGAGCCCCGAGCAGATTTCAGATTCACGGTCGGTTGACAATCGCGCGGACATATATTCAATGGGAGTTATGCTCTACGAAATGCTCACCGGCTCAAAGCCCTTTGCCTCAACGATAAGCGAAGAAAATCTCCAGAGAATCCGAAAGGGAAAATACATTAGCCCAAGAAAAATCGACAAGTCAATTCCCCCTGTCATTTCAAGGATGATTCGGAAAATGCTCAAGGCTGAGCCGGATAAACGCTACAAATCAATAGATTCTGTCATAAAAATCGTAAAAAAATACTTAAAGGATTACGACACTCACGCAATCCGAATTTCTTTGGCTCAGATAATTTTGGCAAAAAATCAGTTTTTAGTCGGGGAGTTTGAAAAAAAGAGCCGGCTCGGAGTAAGAATCACGAGCTATATCGCTTGTGCGGCTGTAGTCGGTATTCTTGGAGTTTATGCCTGGAACGAAGGAATTTTCCATGCCTCAGTTTTAAGCCATTGGTACAAGCCCGTAACTCTGAATCTTATAACGCCTGTCGCAGGTGTCCAGAACAATATTTACGGAACTGAGCTTCCTGTAAAGGCGTATTTTTTCCATGAAGACATAAAAGGTGAGCCTGAGGTGTCCGGAAGTCAGCGGGATTTTAGGCCAAGTGAGGGAATTATAACGAGAAGCAGCTCCGGAAAGCGAGTGAGCCAGGCATCTGGCAAAAACATAAAGTATTTATCGATAAAACCTGTTTACCTAAAGGACGGTATTTACAGGGTAAAGGTTCTTGCCGGTCCTTATGTAATGTGGTCCAGCTTTGCTGTGAACGGCGAGAGCGTGAACTTAAATTTTGACAATTTACAGAAAACGCGCCGCCAGGTTTCCGTTCAGACACGGGCCTTCGATGCTATGACAGGTGAGGTTCTTACAAACAAGACTAAATTCACAGTCCTTTACAACGGAAAATATGTTCCCTTCAGCCAAGTGCCTCAGAAAGAGATTACCAGCGGCAAGATAATGAAAATTCATGCCGAATGTGATGGCTACAAGACCAAAGAATTCAGCATGATTGTGGACTGGTATCAGGACACTCTTTTCGTGAACGCAGGGCTTGAGAAATAAAGCTCTCACTGATTTATTAGATTTCCGGCGTCCATTCTGTAAATCACATCTGCGTAATCCGCCGCACTTGCCTCGTGCGTTACGAGCAGGACTGATTTTCCAGAACGGGCGATTTTTTGCAGAAGCTCAAGGACTCTTCTTGTGTTTTCGTCGTCAAGGTCGTCGGTCGGCTCGTCAGCGAAAACAATGTCTGGATTCAAAAGGAGTGCGCGGGCAATAGCCATTCGACGCATTTCTCCGCCAGAAAGCTCTGACAATTTTGAGTTCGCCAAGTCCGAAAGTCCGACTTCAGAAAGCAGCTTTCTTGCCCTTTCTTCGTATTCTTCTGTGTCTCCGTAAATAGAAGCCGGAGTTAAAATATTCTGAAAGACTGTAAGAGAAAAAAGTCCCGTCTGTCCCTGGGGGATTACGCCGAAGCTTTTGTTTCTGAGCTGAGAAAGCTCTTTATCGCTCAAGGAATACAAATCGGTTTCTCCAAGAAAAACCTTTCCTGCCGAAGGCCTTAAGATTCCTGAAAGCATATAAAGGAGGGTGCTTTTTCCGCTGCCACTTCGTCCTGTGATTTCAGTGACTTTTCCCTCTTCAAGGGTAAAATCAAGCGTTTTTACGGCCTCAAAGTGAGAGGCGTTTTTTGTAGGCCGGTAATATTTTTTTGAAATCGATTGCGCTGTAAGCTTCATACTTTTTTCTCCAAAAAAATCCTAATTTTCAACCCTGAGCATTGTGCCGGCATCGACTTTTGCGATTTTCCCTGCCACGAAACTTGACGCAAAGCAGCCGCACAAAACTGAAATCATAAGGCTTAAAAGAACGAGGACTGCCCCCATGGCTGGTGACGGCAGCAAAAAGGGAAGTCCGAGGACCATTTTTATGAGCGTATGAAAAGGAAGGACACAAAGCAAAGCGAGTGCGATTCCTGAAAGACCTCCAGATGCATTTACGAGAACAGATTCCGCCATTACGAGAAAGCTTAGTTTTTTCTGGCTCGCTCCCATTACCCTGAGGACGGCGAATTCTTTTTTTCGCTCGCCAATTATAAG
Source organism: uncultured Treponema sp. (assembly GCA_937915735.1). Lineage (GTDB taxonomy): Bacteria > Spirochaetota > Spirochaetia > Treponematales > Treponemataceae > Treponema_D. The sequence goes on along the minus strand of CALGGS010000122.1, from coordinate 11,494 downwards.
CGTTGAGACGACAATCAGGATTACAAGGCATAATAGCCAGACTACGGCAGTTAAGGCGGCGATTATTTTTGAGACTCCGGAAAGGCTTGAGGCGATTCCGCTTGTCATTGATTTTGTTTTTACGGCCTGAGTTTTTCTGACCTTTCTTTGGATTTTTCCTGCGATGTTATCGATGTCGTAACCGTCAGCAACCTTGACCATAATCGTCGAAATCATCTTGTCGGAATATTTTTGGTCAGTAAAGTTCCAGCCGATTTTGTCAGCCTCTTCCATCATGCGATTTATGGTCTTTGTCGTTGCAAAAACGGCGTTATCAAGGCCCGTTCCTGTCTCATCAAGGCAGGCGGCTACATTCCAGTCGTGGTTAAAGAATTTTAGCTTCCGGCTTGAAGTTAAAGTGACCTTGCTTCCGATTAAGATGTCTTCGTCTCCAAGTTTCCCAGAAAAGCTTTCCCTTACCCAAGGCTGAATCGTAAAATCAGTTTCCGGGTCAAAACCGATGAGCTGCAAAGAGACCGAGCAGCAGCCCGCATTCATTGAGCACATATATACCTGAGGCGAGACCTTTTCGACGCCTTCGATTGAAGCGACTTTCTCTAGGTTGGCGCGGCTCATATAAAAGTAAGTTCTGTTTCCCTGATTTAAGATTGTGTCTGCGCTGACCTTCGTGCGCGCCTCGTAGGGGACAACTATAATGTCAGCTCCAAGGCGACTCTCAAGGCTTTTAAGACCGTTTCTAAGGCTTAGAAGAATCAAAGCACCGCCAAAAATTGAGAAAGAAAGTATAAGGGCAAAAACGAACAGGGCAGATGACCGACCCTTTTTCCCGAGAATATTTAAGATTGGAAGAGAAGTGAATTTCATTTTACATTTTCCACTCAAGTGATGTTTCGCTAACTCTTGATATGACAATTATGGGTATCTCTAAAAATTGCAATTTTTAGAGATTCCCTTATTTTTCTTTCTTTAATCGTATGATTGTGTCAACAAGCGACAATGCACATATCAAAATGCAAAGAACGATTACGCTCGGGCGCATGATTGTGTGACATCTCATTGAGGCCATCATACAGAGCTTTACAAGAACTCCGGGAACGAGTAGGGTTGCTATTGAAAGGGGGATAAATGAAAGCGAGATTCCTGCCTTCATTTTATTGTCTACCATAAAAATTCTGAACGCAGAGAGAAAAAACAGGACAGCTCCCAATGCGACTACGACATGCTCCGCCCAGTGACAGAGCATCCAGCTTCCGTCATCCTTTGCGGGGCAGGCGTGAAAGACAAATGCAGTGCCGAAGCAAAGAATTCCAGAGAGTACGAACAGAATAATGTCTATTAAAGATATTTTTTTCATAATTTTCTCCATATTTTTAATTTTTAATTTCTTTTAAATATTTTCCGTGCTCAAGAACAATCGTCCTTTGTGCGAATCGGGCGACCTCCGGGGCGTGGGTTACTACGATAAGCGTGCGGCCTTCTGCATGAAGACCTTTAAAAATGTCAATCACCATGTTTTCGTTTGCTTCATCAAGGTTTCCCGTAGGCTCATCAGCTAAAATAAGCTGCGGATGATTGATGAGCGCTCTGGCAATGCAGACTCTCTGCTGCTCACCGCCTGAAAGCTGGCTAGGAAGGTGACGGGCCCGCTGGGAAAGACCGACTCTCTCCAAGGCTTCCATCGCCTCCTTTTCGTCCGGCATTGAGTGATAATACTGGGCTACCATAACATTTTCAAGTGCCGTAAGATAATTGACAAGATGAAACTGCTGGAAAATAAGACCGATTTTGTCCCGCCGAATCTGAGTCAGGCTTTTGTTCGACTCGTGAGCGATGTCCTTTCCGTCCAAGATTACCTGTCCGAGCGACGGCTTATCCATGCAGCCGATGATGTTCATCATCGTGCTTTTTCCGCTTCCGCTCGGTCCCATAATGGCAACCCATTCGCCTTTTTCGACGGAAATGCTCACATCATTCAAAGCCTTGACGGTTCCGCCAGAATATAACTTCGATACATTCTTTATTTCAAGTAAAGCCATATTTTCCTCCAATACAGTTAAAGTTGTACTAATTGCCATAAGTATATCTGTGCATAAAAGTGATTATTCTCCCTTTAACACTAGCGCCGGGTCTACTTCGGTGGCGTTTCGCACTGGAATAAGACAGGCTAGTCCTGTGACCGCTACGCTCACCAAAATCGTTACCGGAATTAAAAGTGGCTGAAACGAAATGCCTCTTGTAAAAACATTTACGCTCACCACCTCGGCAAAGGCAAAGCCTAAGACTACGCCCAGGATTCCGCCTAATGCTCCCAAAAATAAGCCCTCTCCCAAAAATTCAAGCACGATGCTCTGATTTGAAGCTCCGAGTGATTTTTTCAGACCAATTTCTTGCCGCCTCTCTGCAACTACAGCCATCATCGTCGTAGCGACACAAACCATCGTAAGGACGAGGACAACGAGCGTTACGATGTAAACGAGCGACTGCAGCTTTGTAAGGACTGTTCCCTCGGATTTTGCAAGTCGCTTTACAAGCCGGGGATTTACGCCAGGAATATTTGCGGAAACTGTGCTCGCAATGTTTTCAAGTTCTTTTCCGCTTGCGCTTACGGAACATTCCGCGACATCAAGAGTGCCGTCATCCTTCATCAGCCGCTCAAGTGTGGAAAGTGCCATATACACACATTCCTCTTCGCTTCCGCCTGTCTGTAAAATTCCTGAAACCCGGCATTTTTCGCTGAATGCTTTTCCGTTAGAGTCGACTCCGTTCAGCGAAAGCTCGTCCCCTGTCTTCATTGCGACTGCCTGAGAGACTGTCTGTCCGATTAAGATTTCATTTTCGTTTTTGGGATATTCGCCGGAAACGAGCCAGTAGGGGGAGGTCTTTTGAACCTCAGTAAAATCGGTTCCCGCAGCCATAAACGGTTGGTTGTTGATTTTTACAGTCTCGTATCGGAATGGAGTTAATCCGACCAGTTTTCCGGAGGGAATTATTGCTCGCGCGTGATTTACTTTTTTCTGTGAAAGGCTTTCGCTAGTAGAGCTTACCAAAATAAGGTTTGCCCCGTACGAACGGAATTCCTGTCCCATCTGGCGGGGAACATCGTAATAAATCGTGACCAAGCCACTTAAAATTGTGGAGCCGATTGCGACAGCAAGAAGGGCAACCAACATCCTCGACCTGCGCCTCATAAGAGAGCTTGTAATCATCTTGAAGTACATTCTTTTTCGTGTCATTTTCTTATTCTCGATAGATTAGTATATCAAAAAGTAGAAAAGTGTAACAGTGGTTATTTAAAGATAACAAAAGCTCTCGAAAAGAAAATTGATTTTTTAGTCCTTCCGTGATATACTTTAAAAGCTTTTTTTATGGATTTACTTCAGAAAAAAAATCTTATCACGGTTATTCTTCTCTCTTTTCTTTCTTTTTCTTTTTTTGCCCAGTCAAATCGCCCTGCGGAAGGCGTGGTTGCACTTCGAAACGAAGCAAATTCCTTGCCGGCTGTTTCAGTGCATGTTCAGAGCGAGAATGTTCCCCTTCTTTTGCGGGGAATTTGGCAGGGGAGTGACCGACTTATTATGTTTTCCAACGAAAATGAATTTGCCCTCGTACTCCGTGTTTTTTATCAATGGTATAATGACAGGGCGGCAGAGACAGCTTCTTTTTCTGAGTTAAAATTACGGAACCGAAACAATACGACAAAGTCTCCCGCAGAGGACCTTCAAATCTCTTATATCACGATCGTAGAAAATCCATCGCATACGGCGGGTGTTTATGAGCTTAGCGTAAAATATCCGCATGAAAAAGTTCCTGTTTTAATTCCTGTCTGCGTCATTGACGGTAAAATCTACCTGAATTTTTTGATTAAGGACAGCGCTCTTGTTACTGATTTCAGGCTTCCATCTCAGCAAGGCGGCACAGAAACTCAGAACGCTTCTTCAAAATCTGGCTTCTATCGTTCTGCCTCTAATGCCAGCGGAATCACAATCTCTTTGCCGGTTTTTGACAGGGAAGTGCAGTCATATTTTATTTCAGAGCGTGGTGAAATCTATAGAATCAGATACTGGCTTTCCGAAATGGACTACACTTACGAGAAGGCGACTTTTTCAGATGGAGACGAAATCTTTCCCGTGGACAAATATCTGCGAATTGGCTCGAGGGTTTATCAGTGTACGACAGGCCGAAGCTCTAAAATCCGAAATATCCAGAAATCTTCAAAATTTGATGTGACTGTCACTTACGATTCAGACGGCGGGCTTTTAGCGTTCGGCGAGCCTTATCTTGTGCGAGTTCCAGAAGGAAATGACAGGGCCAGCGTAATTTCATCAACGGCTTTCCTTAACATAGTCGAAGAAAACAACAAAAGGCGATTGCCCGCTCCAAAACCGATTTTTCCTCCGACTTTCCCGAAATTCCGTTGGAAAGAAATCACAGAACTTGAGCTCTACAATCCCTCGACCTGGAATAAAAGAAACTTGGATATTCACAAATAACTGCGTTTTAAAATCTCTAAAATTCTATGATTTTTGAAAATAAAATTTGCAAATTCTGAATCTTTGAAATATAATAAAAATCTCTAAAATCTAATTTTTTTTATTTTATTTTTGATTTTTTTTGGAGAGTGCTATGAATGTACATAACATGATGGAAGATTTAGTCACGGCAGAGGTTAACGGCTTGTATGAGCAGGTAAAGATGGCAAAGACACCTTGGCTTTCCTGCGATTGCAAAAACTGCCGGCTGGACACAATAAGTTATGTTTTAAATAGAATTCCACCAAAATATGTGGTTTCTGGTCGTGGTGTCACACATTCCAATGAAATCTTTGCCGATCATCAGTTAATCGCTGATATTTCCGCTGTCGCAATGGACGGTATCCGCATTATTTCTTCAACAAAGCGTCCCTTCCATGTTCTTCCCCGCGAAGAATGTGAAGTTCATCTCGAAGAAAACCCAAGCTTTAATTTCCCGACTTTCACAGGCACTATTCTCGACGGAAGCACTTTTGAGCCTATTTCAGGAGCAAAAATTCTCTTAAAACTCGACGGACAGCCTGTTGAAATGGTCGATATGACTTGGGCAAATCCGACTCAGACCTTCCAAAGCACGAGAGGCGCATTCACATTTTGGGCCAAGCCAATTCTTTGTGAAAAAGCGGGAGTCAGTAAAAAATTTGAATTCGAGCTTGAAATTGAAGTCGAAGGCTACGAAAAATCTTATCACTATTTTGAAGTTCCAATTATCAGTGACTCAACAACAAAAACAGAGCTTAACACTGCATGCTCTATCAAAATTCGCGACATCGTTCTCTTCAAAGTTGAAGCCGAAGAATAAAAAATCCCAGAATAAAAAATAATAGTGAATGATTATTTAGCTGCTTCTGCAGAAAATTAGTGTGATTCTGTCGTCATCGGAGCAATAATGATTGTATCTATGTTATTGTTCATTTCATCTGGAGAAATGACGAGGCATAGCCGTGTTTTCTTTATTTCCTGTCCTATTGCCATAAAAAAATCCCCCGCACCAATAAAATTTCTTTTCCATAAAAATAAGGGCATCTCTAAAAATTGCAATTTTTAGAGATAACTCTGAAAGAGCGATGTTTTAAGTCGTGACATTACAACGACTTAAAACTCGTCGGCATTCTCTAGAAATACACCCTAGTGGATTTCTAGAGATGCCCATAATTATACAATATAAATGAAAAAAGAGCAAAAAGCTTTGAAATCAATCAGGCACCTTGTACACAACAAGCTCGTTCGGACTTAGATTATACAGGTTTCCGAAACAGGTACCGTTGAAAAGCCTGACATGAGAGCCAATCGTGTTTTTCACAAGATATTTGTACAAATCGGCGTAATAAATCCCCGAATTTTCTATTATGCTTTCCGTAAAGTTCTTGGTGAACCGGTTTGAAAGCCACACTTTCAGGTCTACGCTGTACAAATCGGCAAGGGATGTTTCAGAACCGTTGGCGGCGGTAAAGGCAAGCACGCCCTCGATTCCAGAGCAGATATGCATGACGCTTCCCGAATAGCAGGTTTCCGTGACAATCAGAAGTTGTCTGAAATGCTTTTTTCCATCGCTGTCACTGCTCATCGATTCGAGCGTGTTTTTCATTAAGTCCGTGGTGAAGCCTTTATAGGCAGAATTTTTTCCTTCCCATACGAAATAGCCGTTCTCGCTGTCGCCGTTTATGTTCGTTCCGTGCCCTGACCAGAACCACAGGACATTTGAGTCAGAACCGCTTTTAAGAATCGTAGGCGTTTCAACAAGATGAGGATGAGAGAGCCTTAATGTCTCCCGATTTTCCAGAGTGATGCTTTCCCCCTGCATGATTTTTGACATATCCTCGGCGCTAAGTTCCTCTAAAAGATAATCAATCTGCAAATTATCAGTGTACAGGTTTTCGCCGTCAAAGCGGGCGATTATCTCGCCGGGTCGCTTGTTCCGCTTGTGGTTCACGATGTCGTCCGCAAGAATCAGTATGATGTGGTCGTCGGGGAAGCCGTTTTTGCGCAGAAGCTGGTAGATGTAGAGCGCGTCCGCCTGATGGCGGTAGTTTGCCCAGCCGGTGGAAGCCGCAACGATGACTGCCCATTGGTCTTCCATATCGCCGTAGGTGACGGTCGAATTCTCGGTGTCCTCCACATCCTCGTTGTCGTCAAAGCTTACAATCCATTCCCAGCTCGCCCTGTTCCCGCTTGAATGGGAGCTGTTCTCGGTGGAAGTGAATTCGAGCGGCACGAATTTGCCCTCGACTACGCACCAATGCACATAGATGCTGTACAAGGCAGATGTGAGCGTTTCCTTGTCGAAATCGAGCAAGCCCGTAGCTCCGCACAGGTTCGTGTAAATGCCACGGTCAAGGCTCTTGAAGGCAACGACCATGCCCACGAGATTCCATGCGTATTCTCTTCCCGCCGTCGCCTCGTTCATCTTGCGAAGCTCGGCGTTCACTTTCTCGTTGGTGAATGCGTCCGCATCTCCGTTTTTTTGGTTGCAGAAGCACCCTGCGGCGGCAAACGAGCACAAAAGGAGCGAGTCGTAGAACTGCGCCTCGCCGAGCACGGGATTTTCGCCGAAGCGGGCGGCATAATCCACCGCAAACGCGCTCTCAGGGTCGGCATAGGGGGCCGTTCCCTCGATTCCTTCCGCAAGGCAGTTCTCGCCGTCCGTGAACGAAAGCAGCTCCGCAGTGAAAGCGGTGTCGGAGAAAAGCAGGCGCGGGGCAGAGTCGCCAAAAGCCGCGCGTTTTTCAAGCACTTCCTGTGCGTCTTCATAAGACGAAAAGGCGCAGAGGACAAAATCGGCGTCACAGCCCAATACGGTTTGGGCAGCCACGGAAAGCGATACTGGCTCCGTTCCCGACTCGTATTCTTTTTTTACGGTGTCGGTCTCATAGATGACATTCTTCACTATCTCCAAATCAAGCTCGGTGGCAAGAAATGGCACCCAGTCAAAGAAGGTCTTTCCGTAGACATCCGCGCTCGCAAGCAGGGCGATGCGTCTTCCGCCGTATGTGGTGACTTTTGCAAGCATTGCCTCAATCTGCGATACATCGGACTCGGTGAGCGTCCACAAAAAGGGCGATTTTTTGTCCTTGACGGCGGCATTCACCGCATACGCTCGGATGACGGTCTCGCTTGAGGCGCAGGGCGCAATCAGCGTTTTTTTCGTTTCGTAGCATTTGTCTGCGAATGTCTGCACATGGCTTGAATACATAGGTCCGATTACGGCAAGCAGGTCTTGGCGCAATGAAAGCGTGGCTGCAAGCGATTCCAAATCCGCGCTGTTCTCGTCGTACCATTCAATGTTGAGCGTAAAAGGCGTTGAGAACACGCTCGTTCCCTTTTCAAGCGTGGAAAGATACCATTCCGCGACGCGCCTAAACCGCTGTGACTGCGTGCTTCTCTCTGCAAGCGGAAGCACCACCGCCACATTCACTTTTTCTAAGGAACTCGCGGGGGATGAGGGCGAATCATCGTCGTTGTTTTTGCAGGAAGAAAGAGAGAAGAGCGCAAAAACTGCGGATAAAAGTAAGAGATGCCTAGTTTTCATAATATGCCTGCTCCTTTTCAATCGCTTCTGAAAGATGTTCCTGAACGACAGCAGAAAGGCTTTCGTAGCCTTCTGAAACCACAAGCTCGGTGTAGCCTTCGCCAAGCCCCAGCCGCTGGTAGTGCTCGATTTTGCCCTCGGCGAGCCACTGCGCTATGCACTTTTCTGCCGCCTTGTCTATGTGCTTTACCACCGAGAACGGCACCTGCGGGCTGTACGCGCTCATGTCAGAATCCATGCCGACGGTGTAGAACGAGGACGCTCCCTGCTCGCGGTTGTAGCGGAGCAGCCCGTGAATGCTCCCGCCGCAAATGGGGAAGTAGAGGTCAAAGGTATTGAAACTGTTGTTGTAGGCGATTTTGTAGGCGGTTTCCTCACTGTTAAAGCCCGTTGTGTCTGCCTCGCCGTTGATTGACTCGGCGACAAAGGTGGCGTTTCTCATTTCTTCCACTTCTTCTGCCGTAGTCGCAAAATAGTTGTAGATATAGGAAGTGCTACCCGATGAGCCGTAGCCGACCGAAAAGCCGTTCAGTGCGTCAATCAGCGGCTGCATAAAATCATTGGCAAGCAGGGAAATCACGCGGGGATTTTCTTTTTCAGAAAGCAGTGTTTTTGCCGCCGTTCCCGCAAGGTAGCTCGCACCGTACAGCGGCATATACACCGTGCTCAGATACGGAACTTCCGTTTCCTCCGACTCAAAAAGCAGGTAGGTGAACGGCTCGGTGGAAGCGGCAATGCTTTTTGCAATCTCGTCTGATTCAAGCACGGGAAGATAGCTTTCGCTCGCAAAAACAAAAAGGACGGGAATATCGGCGTTCTCTTCCGCGCCGATAAGTTCCCGATATGACGAGAAAACTTTCTGTATTTTTACCTGTGCGTCATCCCAGTCATCAGGGCTTACATCGTACACAAGCAGGTTGTTCTCAAACGCCGCCTTGTGTATTCCGTACGCCAAGATGTCTGTGTAGGAATTGTCGCCCAAGCCGGCGGGCAAATGAAAGACAATGACGAGCTTTTCCGAGATTTTTTCGGTCTCGTCCTCTCCTCCGCCGCCACTGTCACCGTCATTCGAGCAGGAGGCTAGTGCGAAAAGCAGCAACAGCAGCATAAGAGGAAAAAGAGAAACCCGACATTGTTTTTTCATTCGCATAGGCTTATTTTCGTGTTAGAGCGACCCCCAGTAGTCAAAGGCGTTGTCTCCGCTGATGTACACATCCGTGTAGGCGGAGTTTTTTGTTCCAGAGTCCTTAATCACGATTTCAGGACTGTAGATGATGTGATACGGATACGACTTGTACGAAGTATATTTTGGATTTGCCGTCGCCGTATTGTTCATCCAGGTGTATGTGCCGCTGAATCCGAGACTTCCGTTAGTAACGCGGTGAATGTAGTCAAGGTAGGTGTAGCCGTCATCAACATCCGCAGACATTTTCAGAACATAGCAAACCCATGTCGTGTAAAAAGAATCCAGATAGTTGAGGTCGTAAGAGTCGGTTACGGCAAGCATCGTCGTTGCGCCAGAAACAGAGCTGTAGCCGTCCGAAGTCGTTTGAATAGAATCCGTTGCGCCAACTGTGCCGATAAAGAATGGCTGCACATAGGTTGTCTGGGAATTTACGCTGTTTCCGCGCGATACGCGGCTCTTGTCGTTTTTGGGGCTTCCGAACGCAAAGCAGAAATTCTCGCCGTTGTTTGAAAGATTTGCAATGTCGTAGCCACTGCTCGCAATGGCAGAATACACCGCCTGTGCGTTCGTGCCGTTCCCGTTCAGAAGCGCGTTGAATGTGTGGTACGCCGCTTTTGCCGTGTCGAGCGACATAAGGTTCTTTGCGTACACCCAGTTTTTCTGGATAAGGTTTGCGTAGGAAAGCCAGACTTTCTTTTTGTCTTCTTTGATTATGCACTGCCCCGCCTTGCTACCGTTTTTTGCGAAGGGGTCAAGGCACATCCAGTAGCTGCTACTGTCGTTTGAAGGTCCGCCCGCAGGTTTTACGCATATCCAGGTGGTTCCGTCCGAATCGCGCGTGACGATGTCGCCGGCGTGGTAGTAGGTGGGATTTACGGCATTCTCGCCAACTGAGTCTTTGATTCCGTCCGCATTGTAGAATTTTAAGACGGAAAGTCCCGAAACGCGCTTGCTGTTTACCGTGAGCGTGGCGTACAAATCATCGTCTGCGTTTGTCGAATCGGCTTTCGCAAAGGTGAATTCGCCCGCATCGGCATCGCTCCAGGAGTCGTTTTCGCTTCCGATAAGCTCGTGGAAGTAGTCGGCGGCATCATCGGCACTGTCGCACGCAACATAGCGCACCGTGTCGTCGCTCTCCACTTCTGTGGGGAATGTCGTTCCGATGTCTGCCGCAAAAGTCTTGCTCTTCCAGTCGGAGGGAAGCTCTTCGTCGCCGTCGTCATTTTTCAGGTCGCACAGCTCGCGCAGGATGTTGAATGCGATGTCTTCTGTTGTGACCGCGTTGTCCTGCTTGTCGGCGATTGTCTCTTCTTTTTTCTCGTCGTCATCGTTCGAGCATGAGAGAAGAGCCAAGCCCACGATGAGCGCGAGTGCCGCACCTGCAGCAAATAATTTTGTTCGTTTCATAAAAATCTCCTCGTGTATATGCTTAATTGTCAATGCCATTAACTTCAACCTTATTCACATAAAAGTGGGTTTTTTCTACGGCATCCCAGTAATCAAAAACCGCAACATCACCAAATGCATAGTCCTGGTCTTCACAAGAACGGAATACATCTTCGTAGGATTTACTCGGCTTTTTTGCTTCGTCTTTATTTCCCTTGTTGTCTTTAAGGCACAGCTCAGGCGATACAACCGCACGATATGTTAAACCGTCAATTCCTAGCCAAACAGAATTCTCGTCTTTAACAAAATGAAGACCCACGTCAGTTTCTTCACTGTATGTGTGAAGAAAATTCTCAAAGTTATAGGGGTCATCTACAAGGTCGTCGTCTCTTACCGTATCCGCTGAATTTGCATAGCCAATGTCATAGGCATCGGTAAAAGAGATAAGCCTAGGATAAAATCCTGGCTCATACTCAGTACGAATGGCCAAAAGTAAAGTATACCCTGCGTCTTTTGATATAGTGGCACCTGAAAGGGCATAAGGCTGCACATACTTTACCTCTGATGCGTTTGGACGCTTGGAGTCGTTTTTTGGCGAGCCATAGGCAAATGCGAAAGCCGTAGAACCCTTCATTTGCTCTTGCAGCAGAGCCCCATCTATGTAAGCCGCGGAAATTTTTTGCAGGTCGACATTTCTTTCATAAAGCGCATCGTAAATATTCTTGCAGTTGTCAAACAGCTCGTATGTGTTCGGGTTTGCAAGGCAGTTGAGCGTAAACATGGCGGCCTTTGCCGTCTTTAAGGACATGAGATTCTTTGCGTATGTCCATGTTTGTGTTTCCTTTTTGCCTGTTTCGGAATTGG
>CALGGS010000121.1 GCA_937915735.1 uncultured Treponema sp. | reverse complement strand
TGGTAAAAATCGGCGACAAAATCAAATGTATGATTTTGGGCTACGATATTCCTGCCGGTCGCGTTTCTCTCGGCCTTAAACAGGTTACCGCAAATCCTTGGGATTCAATCTCAGAAAAATATCCAGAGGGAACAAAACTTTCTGGAAAGGTTGTCAAACTTACAAACGCCGGCGCTTTCATTCAGCTTGAAGACGGAATCGACGGTTTCTTGCACGCAGAAGATATTTCTTGGACAAAGAAAGTTAAGCATGCAGGTAGTGAGCTTAAAGTCGATCAGGAAGTTGAAGTCGTAGTTCTTGAGACTGACTCAGAAAACCGCAGAATTCGAGTAGGTATCAAACAGCTTTCAGAAAATCCATGGAAGAAATTTGCTGACGAATACAGTGTCGGTTCAACACTCGAGGGCGAAATCACTTCTATCACAGACTTTGGCGTATTCGTAAAGGCTCCGGACGGAATCGAAGGTCTTGTAAACAAGGCAAATCTTAGCGATGACCGTGAAGTTCCTTACGAAGAGGCGATCAAAAAATACAATGTTGGTGACAAAATCAATGTTTACATTGCAGACATCAATGTTGACAAAGAAAAGGTTGCTTTCTCTGTAAAAGAGTATAAAAAAGCTCAGGCTCGTAAAGAGGTTTCACAGTACATGGCGTCTAGCGATAATGATGACGACGGTGCTTACACTCTCGGCGATATGATTAAGTCTCAGAAAAACAACTAGTTAAAATCGATGAGTGACTTAAATTCTCTTTCACTTGAACAGCTTAAAACACTCATCGAAATTAACGGAAGGATAAATTCCAATTACTCAGACATAAACGCATTGCTGGTTTACATTCTTGAATCGGCGATGCGTTTAGTCCATTGTGAGTCTTCCTCACTTCTTTTAAATAAAGATGACGGTACGCTCCGCTTTGTGGTCGCTTTAGGTCCTAAGGGGGCTGAGGCCCAGAACATTCCTGTCGCAAAAAATTCAATTGCCGGCTGGGTTTGCGAGAATAACGAAGCTATCATCTCAAACAATGTTCCCTCTGACCCTCGATTCTCTACTACAGTCCAAAATAAAACAGGCTATGTAAGCCGGAATATGATTGCGATTCCAATGCGGGTAAAAGGAAAATGCATTGGTGTCATTGAGCTTTTAAACAAGGCTGATTTACTGCCTTTTAATGACGAGGATTTAGCCGTCCTTGAAAGTCTTGCTGATCAGGCCGGAATCGCTTATTTTAATGCTGATTCCTACCGGAGCGCAAAGGATAAAATCTCAATTCTTTCATCTACAATCGAAAACGGCCCTGAATATCACTCGTTTGTGGCAAAAAGCGCTCAGATTTTGGATTTAGTCAATGTAATTAATCAGGTAGCAAAAACAAATACGACGATTTTAATTACTGGCGAAAGTGGCGTTGGCAAGGAGCTTTTTGCTGAGCAGCTTCACACGAAAAGCGAGCGGCGGGAAAAGCCCTTTGTGCGGGTGAATTGCGCTGCCCTTTCCCCGACTCTCCTTGAAAGCGAACTTTTCGGTCATGTAAAGGGAGCTTTTACAGACGCGGTGAGTGACAGAATCGGGCGATTTGAGGCTAGTGACGGTGGTACAATCTTCCTTGACGAGATTGGCGAGCTTCCGCTTGATTTACAGGCAAAACTTCTGAGAGTTTTGCAGGAGCATAAATTTGAGAGGGTTGGCTCTAACGAAACTATTTCCGTAGATGTACGCGTTGTCGCTGCGACTAACCGAAATCTTGAGGATATGGTTTCAAAAGGTCTTTTCCGAAGTGATTTGTACTATCGCCTGAATGTCGTTCCTTTGAATATTCCTCCGCTCAGGCAGCGAAAGGATGATATAGAACCCCTTGCCTCGTTCTTTCTGGATAAATTCAGTCGTGAAACAAAAAAGAAATTCACTGGTTTTTCTGATGTCGCCCTAAAATCTCTTTATGAATATTATTGGCCGGGAAATGTCCGTGAGCTTGAAAATTCTATTGAGAGGGCGTGCGTTTTGGGGCGGCCTCCGATGATTCAGGCTGACGACTTAAGAATCTCCGTGCTTTCTTCAGATTCTCAAAAAACTTCTTCAGGCAATTCCTTCAAAAATGACGGGACGATTTCAAATCTTGCTTCGGAAATAGCGGAAGATGATGATAAAACTTTAAAAACTGCCCTGAATAAATTTAAAGCCGCATATCTAAGAAAAATTCTGGATGAAACTTCATGGAATCAGACAGAGGCGGGAAAAATCTTAGGAATCCAAAGAACTTATGTTTCACGCCTTCTTAATGAGTTGAACATAAGATAAAAATTTGATACAATCGTTAAACAAAAATTTTGGAGTAAAAAATGACAGAAAAAATAGAAAAAGAAACACTTGCCACATCCTTGAATGCAAAGCTTGAAAAGTCAAAGGGCGCTGTGCTCGCCGTAGCGATTGTTGCACTCGTGGTTATTATAGCCGTGGCTGCAATTGCGACAATCAAAGCAAAATCAACAGAAAAGGGGCTGGAGCTCTTTGATTCAATTTCTTACACCCTTACCGATAAGGCAAACGAATTGTCTAGCGAGGATTTAGCCGGCCGGCAGTCAAAGGCTCTCGAAGAGCTTTCGTCTCTCGCTTCAAAGGGCGGAATCGTAGGCTTGAGAGCTAATATGCTCATTGCAGAAATCAAATTCTCTCAGAAAAATTATGAAGAGGCTCGCGCAGCCTGGCTTAAGGCTATTTCTGCAAAAGGTAAAAATTACACGACTTCACTTTGCTACTACAATGCCGCAGTTTGCTCAGAAGAGCTTAATGACACAGAAAAAGCGATTTCTTATTACAAAGCTGCCAGCGACGATGAGGATTTCCTTCTCATTGACCACGCTCTTTTTTCTCTTGGCCGTGTAAATGAGGGCGCAGAAAAATATACTGAAGCAAAGGCTGCTTATGAAAAGCTTTTTGAGTTAAGGGGAACTTCGAACTGGGGACAGCTTGCAAAATCTCGTCTGATTGCCCTTAAGACCGAAGGCAAAATTGAGTAAATTAAACAAATAATAGAAATCTTAAAAACAAAACAGAAACTTTTTTACTTTTAAGAAGTTTATTTAGTATGAAGAAAGCCGGTGTTATGCGAATTTTTTTTAGGAACTTTTTCTTAAGCATAATTGCCGGTTTTTTTGTCTCTTCATGCGGTCTGGAAGAAGTCATTACTATTGAAGAGCCTACTGTTATATACAATGACAATGCTTTGTATAGCACATCGGATTCTTTGCTCTGGTATTTTGACTTTCTTACAAACGATTATGGCAATAGGTCTGAATCGCGTTATCTCGGAACTGATATTTATTATAAAATCTATAGCAACACGACAAATCTTACATCTCAAAAAAGCTCGATTCTTGCCGTGAATACGGCTTCCAACGGCTCCTCCGCGGCAACAAGAATGATAGATTATGGTTATCAACCCCTTGGCTCAAGCGCGAGTACGGGAAATGTCGTTTATGTTCCCGCAGCTAGCTCTGATCGCCGTGTCATTTTGCGTTTAAAAAATTATATGGACGGAGATGAAAACATCGAAGACTATTATGCGCAGAATGCCTGTGTTATAATCGGGGGAGTATTGCAGAGTTATATTCCTTACAGATATGGAAATAAAAAGTCCTTTGATTTTTTTGATTATGATGAAGATAACACTAACGGAAGCCGTGATGTAGAGCCTGTGGATGGAGATTCTGATTATTATTATAACTCGACTTTTACCGAAGCTGATACTTATTATGTTCAGCTTTTTGCTGTAGGAAAGGCTTGGAATACAGATACTTGTACTGCCAGCTACAGCCTTGTCCTTGACTTGGGCTCAGTTCCGATTAGAAAGGGCGAGTAATTTTAGGAACTTTCTGATTAACACCTGAAGCGATAAATCACTGTTTCCTTAGAGATTCTCTTAATTTATTTTTAAGTCATTTTATAAGAATATTGCTTTATTTTTGTAAATTTGCTATATTTTTTGTATCTGATTTGATTTTATTTTTTATAGGAGATAAAAATGGCAGTAAAAGTTGCTATTAACGGTTTCGGTCGAATTGGCCGATTGGCATTCCGCCAGATGTTTGGTGCAGAAGGTTATGAAGTTGTCGCTATCAACGATTTGACAAGCCCAAAAATGCTCGCTCACCTCTTGAAGTACGACACAGCACAGGGTGGATACGCTGGACGAATCGGCGAAGGAAAACACACTGTAGAAGCTCACGACGGTGAAGGTGAGGACAACTACATCGTAGTAGACGGCAAAAAAATCGTCATCTACAAAATGCCAAATGCTGCTGACCTTCCATGGGGAAAAATCGGCGTAGACGTAGTTCTCGAATGTACAGGTTTCTACACATCAAAAGAGAAGGCACAGGCTCACATCACTGCTGGTG
>CALGGS010000120.1 GCA_937915735.1 uncultured Treponema sp. | reverse complement strand
TTTGAAAATGCGATGTTTTAATTTCTGCTATTATCAGAAATTAAAACTCGTCGGGTTCTCTAAAAAAATCACCAGAGGTGAGTTTTTAGAGATACCCTTAATGCCTTTTCTGACTTTTATCCATACAGAAAGTCTGACTATTCCAATTGTTCCTTCATTTCGTAGTTTTTGTCGTCATCAATCATCTGAAGCATTATGTCTGCAATCGCCGGATCAAAGTGAGTTCCCCGGCCTTTTTTGATGATTTCTCGAACCACGGCCTGCGGGCGAATTTCTGAATACGAGCGTTTGCTTGTGAGAGCGTCGTAAACATCTGCGACTGCGATAATTCTGGCATCCTCTGGAATGTCATATCCTTTTAAATGGTCGGGATAGCCTGTTCCGTCGAATTTTTCGTGATGCCACCTTGCTCCAATCGCAAGCCCCGGAAGAGATTTAATCGTCTTTAAAATGTTGTAGCCTGTAATCGGGTGCTCTTTTATGTCTTCAAATTCATCATCTGTAAGTTTTGAATCCTTTCGGATAATACTTCCTGCGACTCCGATTTTTCCGATGTCGTGCAGAAGCCCCATAAAGTAGATTTCTTCCTGCTGCTCTTCGCTTTTTCCCATTCGCCTGGCAATTTCTGCAGAATATTTTGCGACTCTCGCTGAGTGACCGCGAGTGTAGTGGTCTTTTGCATCTACCGTGCTTGAAAGAGCCTGCGTAATTTCGTAGGTTAAGCGGCGGATTTTTAAGGTCTGCTTTTGAACTTCAACCTGAAGATTCTTCTGCAAGACTGAAAGCTCAATCGTGTTTCTGACTCTCTGCAGTAAAATGCCCGGAATAAATGGCTTTGAAATAAAATCTACCGCTCCGTCGTGTAAGCCCCGAATTTCAGTTTCGTTATGCTCGTCGCCTGTCAAAAAAATCACAGGGATGTCGCTTGTTTCTGGATTTGCCTTTAGTGTGTGCAAAACCTCAAACCCGTCCATTCCTTTCATATAAACATCAAGCAAAATCAGATTTGGATGCCGCGCTTTTACGAATGTCAGGCAGTCCTCGCCAGAATTCACAGTATGAATCAGATAGTCTTTTTCGAGAATTCGGCGCGCAAGAGAGGCCATCATAGTCGAGTCATCAACGACAAGCACCGAATATTTTTTTGGAAAAGTAATTCCATTTGAAAGCTCCATAAATTTCTCCACTCCGTTCGCTACCTTTTAAAGTCCTGCCGATTCCAGCAATTTTTTTGTGTACGGATGCTCCGGACTTTTGAGCAATTCCTTTGCCGGCTTTTCTTCAACAATTTTTCCATTGTACATAACGCCGATTCTGTCTGCTAAAAACGACACAACACTAAGATTATGGGAAATAAAAAGATATGTCAATTTGAAGGATTTCTGCATTTTTTGAAGCAAATCGAGAATCTGACTCTGAACAATAACATCAAGCGAAGAGACACATTCGTCACAGACAAGAAAATCTGGCTTTAAAATCATTGAGCTTGCAATAGCGACCCTTTGCCTTTGCCCGCCACTGAGTTCTGACGGATATTTATCCAAACAATCGCTCGGAAGGGCTACAAGCGTTCTCATTTCGTTTACAAGGCGACGGCGCTCCTCAGAATTTTTCCCGATTTTGTGAATTTTGAGACCTTCTTCGATAATGTAGCCGATTTTGTGCTTTGGATTTAATGACGCATAGGGATCCTGAAAAATAATTTGCATCTTTCGGCGAAAGTCTTTTGGAATTTTTTTGGGAGAAGCAAAAATCTCTTTTCCTTCAAAAATAATTGTTCCGGAATCAGGATTTTCAAGAGCGCAAATCAAGTTTCCGAGAGTTGATTTTCCGCTTCCAGACTCGCCGACAAGGCCGTAACATTCACCTTTCTTTATGGAAAGAGAAACACCGTCAACTGCACGGACAATCCCGTTTTTTGTAGAAAATTCTTTTGTAAGATTTGAACATTCAAGGATTTTTTCAGAAGAATCACACATCTATATGAAAAATTATACTGTACTTTTTATCGATTTTTCAAGTTTAGTCAGGAATTGTCATTGCCGTGCACGGCAATGACTCATACCTATTGGGCAGTCCCGTTTTTGTTATTAGCCCTAATTTCGACTTTTTGAATTTGCCAAACATTCAATCGGTAAGTTTTCA
>CALGGS010000119.1 GCA_937915735.1 uncultured Treponema sp. | reverse complement strand
CGTCAGACTTAGAGTACCATATTTCTTTATCTTGTTAAATCATAGCTATATGACATACACGGACACATCACTTTTTTTCTTGACTTCCGCTATAATCTTTACTACCTTTATTCCTGTAAAAGTTGCAGATCAAACATATTTTCCCAGTTTATTGAAACATCTTACTTTCGCTCTCTGCACGGTATTTACCACAAGTCTTCTGAGAACTGGCAGTTGGACTAAGACACAGTCGTGTCTTTATCTCACTGAAAGGAAAATTTTATGACAGAATCTATTTTCCACCCAAAGCCGGTTGACGAACTCACATTCACAGACGACGGCATGTTCCAGGCTGTTTTGCGCGACCCTGAGATTTGCGCAGAACTTATTGAGCGACTTTTGCACCTCCGCGTAAATCATATCGAATACCCAGAAGTCGAAAAGACAATCGCCCCCTACTACAAGATGACAAATCGCTCAAGGTCATTTATAATGCAAGTGCATACGAAAAAGAAAAGGACGAGAAAATCAAATCGTTCCTTCATTTCATTTACACAAACGAACCGGGAATAGATGATTTCTCAAACAGACTGTCAGTTTTGGTTGAGAAAATTAAGGATAATGAGATTTTCAGGAGGGATTACGCCGCTATGAATTTGCACGACAGAGATTTAACACGCGCCGCAAAAAAAGAAGGTATTGCAGAGGGTCTTTTGCAAGGCGCTGCCCAAACCGCAATTAAAAATGCAAAAGTTCTCCTTGCTGATGGGAAATACTCTGCTCAAAAAATTTCTGAATTACTGAACATACCGGTTGAATCATTTTTAAAGGACAATCAGGTTTCATCAGGATTTCCGAAAAATTAATCCCTTGAAAGCAAAGCGGATGTGGCAGTGACACTCACGGGCGTGTCCCTCACTGCGTTCGGGTCGGGCTTTTCAGGGCTACGGCTTTCGCCTCCGACCACACCTGCGGTGTGTTTTCGCTGTCGCTCACCCTTACAATCCCTCACGCAGGATTCCTGTATGCCCACTTTGTCATTGCCGTGCGCAAGGGCATTGCTTGTCGCCCTTACTTAGACCAGGCAATCTCTACTTCTGCATTACCTCGCTCATTACGGTGCTTCCGTCGCCAAAGTGTGCGATTACCACATAGCACTCGCCATCGTGTATTGAATCAAGAGGGATTGTGTAGCGTTTCGGACTGTGGTTGCTTGGGCTGAAATCAAGGACTGTGTCTCCAACGTGCTTGAGAAATTTTGATTCCCAGGTAGCGGTGTCCCAGGTGGAGCAGAAGGCATAGTCTTTTACGGTTACGAGCGTGTATACGAAGACCGGCTGGTCGGAAGAGACTGCGACAGAGGATTTTGAAGAACCGTTTGGCATTATAAGATCGTAGCTGCCTGAATTTCTGGTTGATGTGCTTAAAATGTAAGGACTCTTAAAATACCACCAATTGTAAGAAGTATATTCAGGAACCAGTTTGTAATAACATTCTGGTGATAATATTATAGTATTGAATGGTAAGCGTTCCTTATCAATAGCTGCAGAACCATTAACAGGAATAATGGATTCTTCTAAATTCCAATGATTATCTTTCCATTTGTACAAATAAAGTTTACAACGGTCATAATCATTATCAACATGCCTAAAACGAAATTTACAAATTCCGTTTAGATAGGTAACATCAAGAATTTTAGCAAAATTTTCATTATAATCTGCTCCTACAGATTTTTCATGTATGGCAGAGTTATTATTATTATCATAAGCAATTATTTTAAATTGTGCTTTTTGATCAGCAACAAATCTACCATATAAAGGAAGTACATAAGTATTTGCTGACAGTTGTCGTAATTCTTCCG
Source organism: uncultured Treponema sp. (assembly GCA_937915735.1). Classification (GTDB taxonomy): domain Bacteria; phylum Spirochaetota; class Spirochaetia; order Treponematales; family Treponemataceae; genus Treponema_D. The sequence goes on along the minus strand of CALGGS010000119.1, from coordinate 6,692 downwards.
GCTTAAAAACAGCTGTTTTTTCATCATTTACATAAAGTTCAAAGGATCTTAAACCACTGCTGTAAAAATTGTCTGAGACAGAATCTTTTACCCTGTAAAGGTCTTTGGCTGTTACAACAACATAATCCTCGCTCCAGTCTTCATCAATTCCGTAAAGTTCATTCATTTTTGTAGTTCGTAAAATATCTGTACATTGTAAATTTGGAGGATATGTGTCATCTGCTGGATCACTTTTAATATTATATGTTTTTTCTAATTTTGCAGGAACTTGCAAATCCTCACTTGTACCAATCAATACTAATTGTATTTCATAGAAATATGTTGGTATATCGACACCAAAATCAAAAGAAATGTCTTTTTTCTCCTGCTCACTGCTCACATTTTGTCCAACAGTCTTTGAAACTATCCAAGAAGTAACTGCCGAAGGATCAATAAGAGAAACCATATTTTTATTAGCATCTATATACCATTTGTAAGTAACTTCGAAACTTACATTGGAATAATTTTCCCAGGCAGCATCTGTCAAATGTAAGATTAAAACATTATCATTAATTTCTATATCCGAAAAGCCATCAAAATTTGTATAATTGCTTGTACCTATAAGATTATTTTCAGAAAGTCTGATCACATCACCGACAAGTCTGTTTTCTATATCCATGCCCGTAATAAAAAAATGGTAAGTGCCATTAACATATATATCTTTGTCATCTATCACTCCAATATAGGCAAGACCAGATTGGGATCCATAATAAACTTTACAGTTGTTCGGAATAGCTTTGTATTTATACCCCCATTGTGTCCAACCTATATAATTTTCAACAGTAGCAGGCATTTTATATTTTCGACTTCCTTCATTTCCAAATTCGTCCTGTACACATATAGTAAAATCCAGATTGTCTAATTTATCGACATTTAAATCTGTTCCCCACCAAGTTTTTTCTTCATTCCACTCCATTTTCTGTTTTATCACACCGGTCTTTGATTCATATTCAAGATAAACACTTTGTGCTAAACAAGTTTTGATTTTTGCCCCCCTGTAAACAGGAAGAGAATTAGCATTTAATTTGAATTTTAAGTACTTACTGTTAATTTCAAAAAAATCACAGAAAGCTTCCTTATTTAAAAATCTCCAGCTGCGGTTTGTATAATCATAATCATTGTTCCAAGTATCTTTTGAACTATCTTGCTTATCTGGTTCTGGAATATTCCAGACTATTGCATCACTTAAATCCACATAACTATCCTTAATCACTGTAAAACTTTCCGCTTCACTCGGATTTCCCGCAGCATCAAGCACGCTTACGGTTACAAGAATGGCTCCGTCGCCAAGGTCTGATTTTTCTTGGTCATCAGGAATCTCATATTTTATGCAGAAAGAAGTGTAGCCGTCCTTTGTAAAAAATCTTGCGTTATCAGAAGCTTTTGTATAAAGAGGGGCTGTTACGGTGTTTTCTGAAACGGCTGCTCCGTCTTTTGAATTTGTCCTTTCGTGAGTGATTTTGACGGCATTTACCCCTGAATCAGCATCGTAGTAGCGGCCGTAAATGTAAATCGTGCCGTTCGTGCGGTTCTGGAGGATTTTTGCCTTGTATTCATCGTCCGAAAAAGTTCCCTGCCCGGCAATTTTTTCCTGAGTGAATTTTTGGGCAGACGCAAGGCTTGTAACTGCACCTGTTGAATCAAGAGAAAGCTCTGCACCTGTCGCAAAAAAGTCGAATTTCTGAGGCTTTACGCTTTCTATTTTTGGCTCATAGCGCACGGTAAAAGAAGATTTTTCGTTCTGTTTGAGAGAAAGAGTGTAATCTTTTGCGCCGTAAGTTTTATTTACTGTGATTTTTTCTCCGAGAGAGACTTCCAAATCGATGTATGCTGCATTTTTTGAAAGGATGTAGTCATACAATTTTCGCTCAGATGGCCGCAATGTAAGCAGAGTTTTTGTCTCATCGATTAAAGGCGAATCAAAAAGTGAAGTAACATCTGTTCCGTTATCCGTAAGAGAAACAAGGTCTTTTTCGTATCTAAAAAAGCGTTCGTCTATGGGCATGTTGAATGTGACTGTGATTGGGGTGTTGGAATAGACCGCTTCGCTTGAAGATGGCAGATACGAGTCAACGGCAGGGTACGGAAGGCAAACTGCTTTTATAAGAATGTCGTTGACTTCCTCTGTTACACGGATTTTGTACTTGTAGATTCCCTCATCCTCGTTCTTTGCCGTGAGCTTTATTGCTACTGCGTCGGAGCGGCTTGAGCCGTCGGAACTGCTCACTGCCTCAAGACCCACGAGGTAATAGTCATCTTTGTTGACCGTGTACTGGACCTCCACATAAAAGCCCACGGTGCACTCGACTTTTCCCTGCTCAAGGAAGGAGCCTGTGCTCGTGTCGCCGCTTATGCCCAGCTGGACTTTTTTCTGGTTCCCGAAATTCTTGTTGATTCTGTACCTGTGATCTCGGTTTTCTGTAAGGACGATTCCGTCACAGTCCTTCTCGCCGTTAAAGACAAGGCTCACCGTGATGTCGCGGAAGCTCCTTGTGTCGTAGAGGTCAAGGAGGAGCTTGTCAGGGTCAGCCGCGCAGAGGGGCGAAAGATAAAGAGTCTTTTTGTCCTCGGAAAAATAGGGCGTGTCAAAGTAGTCGTCGAGAATCTCGCCGTCTGAGGAAATTGTGAGGCCGGTAAGGCGGCCGTCACTGTCAAAGAAAGATTCCGTGTCAACAGGCTTGTTGAAGGTGACTGAGACAAGGGTGTCCTGGTCGCAGCCAGACGATTCTAATGCAGGGGCGATGCTTGCGATTTTTGGAAGCAATGTGCAGACCGGCTTTATGACGATTCCCTCCGCAAGTCCCGCAAAGGTTGCCGTGACCTTGTAAATCCCGTCCGAGGACTCCGTGCTGTATGATGAGAATGAGATTGTCTGGGAAGAGAGCTCAGTGAGCGTTCCGTTAGAAGATTTTGAATAAGCCTTCCAGCCCGTGAATTTGTAGCCGGAAGAAATCTTGAACTCTATGTTGAACTTGTCGGTTACTTTTTTTGAAAGGATTGTCTCGGTGAGGATTGAGCCTGTGCCATCGTCGCACTCAATGCGGATTTCATAGGCTTTTGCCTCTGCGTAGGCGATGTCCTTTTCAAGCTGCTCTTTTAGGGTAGCTCCTTCAAGAAAATTCTCACATGAAAGAAGGATTACGCAAATACCCCCCCTAGTATAATAAACAGTCTTTTAAGAGTTACGAAAATTGACTTTTTGTTCATAATAAACTCCTTCTGATTTTGGAAATACGCTTCTAGGCCTTCCCGGCAACGCAAATCATTATAACGCAAAAATATGGATTTGTCAGCGGAGACCCTGTCGTGCCAGTTCTGTCATTGCCGAGACTGCTCCAGTGTCATTGCCGTGCGCAAGGGCATTGCTTGTCGTGCCCATCCTGTCATTGCCCGGCTTGACCGGGCAATCTTGTAATGCAAGAGAGATTCCCGCGTCGGAGTGCGGGAATGACAAGGCATAGAGCGGGAATGACAAGTGACAATGCTTCCCGCTTGCCTTGCGGCTACGCCATCACCGTCCGTCCTTGAATTATATTATGGCAACTTCTTGCGTATTTTCATTGACGAAAATTCTTTTAATCAATATAATTCTCCCAACTTGAACAAAGGCGTTCATTCATTCTGGCGAAATTTTTCGTCAAATTGAGTGAGCGTCTTTTTTTTGGGGCAAAAATGAGCAAGGCATACTTAATTTTACAAGACGGAACAGTTTTTGAAGGTTTTTCAATCGGAGAAACGGGGCGGACTGTCGGCGAGGTTGTTTTTACGACAGGAATGACAGGCTATGTCGAAACGCTTACCGACCCGAGTTACTTCGGACAAATCGTTACGCAAACCTTCCCGCTCATCGGAAACTACGGTGTCGAAAAAGAAGATTTTGAAAGCAGAAAATCGTGGGTACGAGGCTACATCGTGCGTGAGCTTTGTGAAAGAGCGAGCAATTTCCGCTGTGAAGGCGACTTGGACACATTTTTGAAGGAGCAGCGCATCGTCGGCATTGCAGGAATCGATACGAGGGCACTCACAAAAAAGCTCCGCAATGCGGGCGTTATGAACGGAATGATTTTAAGCGGAAAAGAAAGTGAACGCTTAAAAACTGAAAAGGGAAATATTATTGACGGCGAAGAAATATTAAAAGAAATCCGCTCATATAAAATTGAAAATGCTGTGAAAAGTGTGCAAAGTAATAAGGAGGGGGATTTTAAGGGGGAAAGCATAGCGTCCCCCTTAGGAGAAGGGGTAGCGACCAACGAAGTGGGCGCGCAGGGGAAGACTTTCCCCTCCTTAAAATCTGTTGTTCTCTGGGATTTTGGCGCAAAAGCAAACATTCAGCGTGAGCTTGAAAAACGAGGCTGCAAGGTGACGGTTCTTCCATACAACACAAGGGCGGAAGAAATTATCTCACTTAGCCCGGACGGCCTTATGCTCAGTAACGGGCCAGGCGACCCGGCGGAAAATTCAGGCGTGATTTTGGAAATCAAAAAACTGTGCGAATGGAATAAGGAGATTGTCGGATCAAGTCCGACAATGACAGGAAAGGCAAGCGAGACAATGACAGAAAAGGCAATCCCTATTTTTGGAATCTGTCTGGGGCATCAGATGCTTGCCCTTGCGCGGGGGGCAAAAACAAGCAAGCTAAAATACGGACACCGAGGGGGAAATCACCCCTGCAAGGATTTAGAAAGCGGCAGAGTTTACATCACAAGCCAGAACCACGGGTATGCGGTAGAAAGCCAGACGCTGCCACCTTTTGCGCGCCTTAGCTTTGTAAACGCAAACGACGGCACCTGTGAGGGCGTTACTTACACGGACATTCCGGCCTTTAGCGTGCAGTTCCATCCCGAAGCCTGCGGGGGACCTCACGATACAAACTTTTTGTTCGATAAGTTTTTAAAGATTATGGAGAATCAACATGCCACTAAATAAAAATATTCACAAAGTTATGATTATTGGCTCGGGGCCGATTGTGATTGGACAGGCTGCGGAATTTGATTATGCGGGAAATCAGGCCTGTAAGGCCTTGAAGGAACTGGGGCTTGAGGTTTGTCTTGTAAACTCGAATCCTGCGACTCTTATGACGGATCATTTTATGGCGGACGAGATTTATTTGGAGCCTCTTACTCTTACAACTCTCAAACGGATTATTCAAAAGGAAAAGCCGGACTCTCTTCTTTCCACACTGGGCGGTCAGACAGGGCTTACCTTGAGCATGGAGCTTGCAAAATCTGGATTTCTGGAAGAAAACGGGGTGCAGTTGCTCGGCGCCAGGCCTCTTACGATTGACAAGGCAGAAGACCGTCAGATGTTCAAGGACATGATGGAAGAAATCGGCGAGCCTTGTATTCCCAGTAAGGTTGTAACCGATTACGAGGACGCTCTTGACTTTGCAAAAAATGTGATTGGTTTTCCCGTGATTATTCGCCCAGCCTTTACCCTTGGCGGAACCGGAGGAGGCATTGCGAAAAACGAGCGTGAGTTTGACGAGATTGCCCACAACGGACTTCACCGCTCGCCGATTCACCAGATTCTGGTTGAAAAATGCATCAGCGGCTGGAAGGAAATTGAGTTTGAGGTTATGCGCGACAGTAAGGGAAATGTAATTACGGTCTGCTCGATGGAAAACTTTGACCCTGTTGGCGTTCATACCGGAGACTCGATTGTAATTGCCCCGACAGTGACCCTTGCGGACAAGGAATATCAGATGCTGCGCTCGGCGGCCTTGAACATTATCAGCGCCCTTGAGATTGAAGGCGGCTGTAACTGCCAGTTTGCCCTGAATCCTGACAGCTTTGAATATGCGGTTATTGAAGTGAATCCGAGAGTCAGCCGTTCTTCGGCTCTGGCCAGTAAGGCGACAGGCTACCCGATTGCAAAAGTTGCGGCCCTGATTGCCGTTGGCTTCACTTTGGACGAGATTCCAAACTTCGTCACAAAGAAAACAAAGGCCTGCTTTGAGCCTGTTTTGGATTATGTCGTCGTAAAAATGCCGAAGTTTCCGTTTGACAAATTTGTGTACGCTCGCCGCACTCTTGGCACTCAGATGAAGGCGACAGGCGAAGTTATGGCAATTGGCCAGAACTTCGAGGAAGCGATTTTAAAGGCCTGTCGCGGGCTTGAAGTGGGCGTAAAGGATTTGAACCTGCCAGGCTTCGCAAAAGAAAGTGATGCAAAAATTATCGAGAGAGTTGGGCAATGCAGCGACCAGAGAATCTTTGCGATTTACCAGGCTTTGAAGCGAAATCTCCTCACAGTAGAAGAAATCCACGAAATCACAAAAATCGACAGGTGGTTTTTGTGGAAACTGGAAAATATTTCTCAGTCGGAGAATGGTGAAATGCCCTACCCTCCACGGTCATTTAAGATGGTCGACACTTGTGCAGGCGAGTTTGACGCAGAAACGCCTTATTTTTATTCTACGACCGGCGGTGAAAACGAGGCGGAAGATTTTTTGAGAAAACGATGCGGGGGCGCCCCCTCTTGTAAATCAAAAGGCACAATCATTGTTCTAGGAAGCGGACCTATCCGAATCGGGCAGGGAATCGAATTTGACTATGCTTCGGTTGGCTGCGTGCGGGCGCTAAAAAAGCTCGGCTACGAGGTTGCAATCATCAACAACAATCCAGAAACAGTTTCCACCGACTTTGACACTGCCG
>CALGGS010000118.1 GCA_937915735.1 uncultured Treponema sp. | reverse complement strand
TGCTCTTCCGATCTACATTCTCCCAGGGACATGACATTGAAATAATGGACACCGTTCTCAACGCGGCCAAAATCAAGCTTGTAGTCGCCTTGGGCTGTGATGCCGTAAGGAATCGCAATAATATCGGAACGTTTCTCCTTTGCGATGGCTACAGTCTCTGCCGCACCACTATCGTCAGCACAGTAAATGACCTGCCCCCCCTCCGGCAACTTCATGATATAGTCAACAAAGGCCGAGCGGATATCCTGATACGTGGGATAGTAATCCTGATGATCGCTTTCAACGCTGGTGAGAATGATTTTTTGCGGGCAGAAAGCCATAAAATGCCGCTGATATTCGCATGTTTCGGCCACAAAATACTTATGATTCTTGTCGCCATGAGACATGGTGCACGAATCACCGAAGCTTTTTATAATCGAACCTGCCAGAACCTGCGAAGAAAGCGGCAGCTCCTTTAGTAGGGTTCCGCACAATCCCGTAGTAGTCGTTTTTCCGTGCACTCCGCAAACACCGCAGGAATATGAAGTTTCGCTGATAGCCCCCAGAGCCTCTGAATAAAGCATCATTGGAAGAGCCTTGGCCTTGGCGGCAATCAAATCCGGGTTTTTATCGACTGAGTATGCGCTGGAATAAATGACGAATTGAACATCCGCCGAAATATTTTCTTCTGAAAAAGGAAGGGCTTTTATCCCCAGTTTTTCAAGAACCTCATCCGTGTAAAATCTTTCGCTGACATCGCTGCCGGTGATAATCGCACCCCTTGCAGACAAAATCTCGACAAGGGCAACCATGCCGGTTCCCTTTATGCCTACAAAATGAAAATGGATATTTTTAAAATCCTTTGGTAAAGAATAATTCATAGCCTAAACCTCAATCTGAAATCCTGTGAGTGTAAAACAAAAAGTCTCTGCCAGCCCGCTAACGAGGGGGCTAGCCAATAAGTATGAGTCATTGCCGTGCTCGACACGGCAATCTCTTGTATTGTAATTAAATAGATTTTCGGGTCAAGCCCGAAAATGACACTTTTTGAACTTATTGGTCATTCCCTGCACTAGTGCTCAGCCTGCGGCGCATCAGCCAAATGCCCCTTATGCTTGATATTTACCATTCTGTTTATATAGTGAATGATGATAAAAAATCCCCAGACTAAAAAAATACAAACGCACAGAAGAATCACGGCGTCTTTTGTTTTTGTCATAAAAAGGGTTGACAAGGAGGCCAGACATATAAAAAGCTGTATGACCAAAAGGCAGACTGCCGTAGCTGTTTTTGAAAGACCGACATTAACCAATTTATGATGAATGTGCGCCCGGTCCGCGCTGAAAAAAGAGCGGTGCTCCCGCGTCCTTCGCCACACGGCGGCAATCACATCTGTCACTGGAATAGAAACCATGAGGAATGCAATCAAGTCTTTTGTGTATTCAAGCCCCCCCTGCAAAGGAAACAACGGAATCATCGCAATGGCGAAACCGAGAGTCTGGCTGCCACCGTCACCCAAAAAGATTTTGGCAGGAGGCTTGTTATAGATTAGAAAGCCCAATATAGCCGCGCACAAAATTATGTAGAAGTTGCCCGCAGGCTGCCCTCCCACGAGCATAAAAATACCGCCGGTAAGAAGGGTGAGGAAAGAAAGTCCGCCACAGAGCAAATCCAAACCGTCAATCAGGTTGTATGCGTTTACCAGAAAAAGAATCCACACAAAAGTGATGATTTTCCCTACAAAAGCAGGTAATCCGAGGAAAAAAATAAACTTCATGCTCAATGGGCTGGTGGCAACGATAAGAGCGGCGATAATTTGGACTAGGAATTTAAGCTTAGCCCGCATGTTGACAAAATCGTCAAGGATTCCGAAGAAGAAAATTATCAGCCCGCCGAAAAAAGCCGGCAAAGCATAGTGCATGTCTGACGTGGAAAAAACAAAAACATAAAGCAAAATACCAATCAGAAAAGATATAAAGATGCCAACGCCTCCAAGCCGGGGAATTTGACCTTTATGAACTTTTCGAGGATCCACCTCATCATACCAGTTATATTTTTTACAAAGTCCAATGATTACAGGAGTTAGGATAAGACAACTAAAAAAAACTACCAAAGCGGTAATAAACATACCCCCCCCCATAGATATTTCACGCAATTAAGCTTCGCCGAACAAGATAAAGACATAGACAAAATTATATCGTAAATCAATACCATCATCAATTATTTTTCAAGAAAATTCTTATCATTCCATGATTTATTCTAGTGTAAATGAAAAGCGTTTTCCAATCGGCATGACCACAGGTGGCTTTTCGAGGTGCATAATGTTTTCAAAATCTGATTCTTATAAAATTTCTTGACCAATATACAAAGGCCTAAAAGAAAAAATATTATGCAATTAAACCGATTTTTATTGGATTATTTAAGCGATTATGAAAGAAGTAATTAAAAAAAGTCGGGATGACAGGATTCGAACCTGCGACATCTTGGTCCCAAACCAAGCGCGCTACCAGCTGCGCTACATCCCGGTGATTGGGCAGTGAGAGACTCGAACTCCCGACAACCTGGGTGTAAACCAGGGGCTCTACCAACTGAGCTAACTGCCCATTGCATTTTGCAACGCTTGACTAATATAGCAAAACTGAAAAAAAAATGCAAGAGCGTAAAAGCCTAAAAATCAAAAAAAATTAATATTTTTATTTTTTGCATTATCTCTTTGTTAGTGATATAATTCTCTTTATGGCAAATGATACAACTATCGCTACAACAAGCCCGATAGGGCAGCATTTGGAAAAGGTCGCTGTGGGCGCTCCTGTTTCTTATCTTGTGTTCAACCAAAAAAAAATCAGTCTTGTCGCTAAAATGACGATTGGACGCTCGCCGGAGTGTTCTATTGTCATTGACAACAAGCTTGCAAGTCGTTTCCATGCGACAATCCAAAAAATTCGAGACGCTTATTTTTTAAAAGACGAAAAAAGCACTAACGGTACATTCTTAAACGGGCACAGAATCCCGCCTGACAAATATGTCAAGCTGAATCCCGGAGACAGAATTACCGTAGGGTCATCGACCTTCGTAATGGCATAAGCCTGAAAAAGCGCGGAATTCAGTTCATCTCGACATAAGTTTTGCCAAAGCCGCCGTCTTCTGGTCTGGCATAATAAAAGGATTTTACGCCGGGGTAGTTTGAGAGGTAATCTTGAACTGCCTGCTGTAAAATTCCGTTTCCTTTCCCGTGAATCACGCTGAACGACTTAAAGCCTGTCATCGCGCATAAATCAAGCTGCTTTTGCAATGCGTGAATCGCTTCTTCTTCCCTCATTCCTAGTAATCTCAATTCAAAAACAGGGCTGCCGTTTCCTTCGTCCTTGTTCAGTTCAACCGTATAGTCTGCGCTTTGTGCCTTGCTCGGAGCGATAAGCTGCATGTCGCGCTGTTTTACGCTCATTCTGATTGAGCCTAGCTGAACGAGCCACACGCCTTTTTTCTCTTCACGGATTAAAGAGCCTCGGCTTCTGCTTTTTCCGACCAAAACCTCTGCCCCTTCTGCGAATTCAAAAATTGCTTTCGGCGCGTTTTTTGCTTTTGGAGAAAGATTGAAGATTTCTTCGTCTGTATAAGTTGATTTTGCATTTTTTAAGGCTTCTTTGTTGCTCAGCTTTTTCTTTGTTTTTTTGTTTGATGACGCGCGGTTCTCGCTCAGCAAAGAGATTTTCATTCCGTTTTCAGCGATTTTCTCTTCATTTTCGAGTCTTTCTTTAAGTTTTAGCTCTTCATCAATCAGATTCTCTTTTTCTTCTTCGAGACTTATCTCCTGCAGCTCGATGTCTTCCGTTAAATCATTGATGAATTTCCGCATTTTAAGAGTTTTTTCTCTTGTAATTTCGCCTTCTCTGATTTCACGCACTAAATTTTCAAGGGTTTTTCTTGTCTCTCGTAAGAACCTGGACTCAGTTCTGTTTTCGCGCTCTTTAAGCTCATTTTCTTTTTTGCGTAAATTTAAATCCTTCTGTTCAAGCTTTAAGAGCTTTTCTTTCTGTCGGTTTTCGTTGTCACGGAATTCTTTTTCCCGCTTGTCAAGCTCGGCGTGCTTTTGGGTAAGTCCCCGGATTAAAGACGATACATCTGCCTGCTGATTCGTAATGTAAGCCTTTGCCTTTGAAACGACAGAACCGGGCAGGCCTGAGCGGCGGGCAATATCCAGAGCATGGCTTTCTCCCGGAACTCCCATCACGATTCTGTATGTCGGGGCAAGTGTGTTTGAGTCGAACTCAGCGCTTGCGTTCACGCAGTATGGATTCGTGTATCCGTAATTTTTAAGGCTTCCATGGTGAGTCGTGACCAGGACGAATGCTTTTTTTGAAATAAGACTGTCAAGGCAGGCCATGGCAATCGCGCCTCCTTCCTGCGGGTCAGTTCCGCCTCCGAATTCATCAAGCAGGACAAGAGATGCCGAATCGGCGTGCTTTACTGCGGCGGCGATATTTTTCATGTGGGCAGAGAAGGTTGAAAGGGAATTGTCGATTGACTGGTCATCTCCGATATCTGCAAAAATCGAGTTGAAAATCGGTAAGCGACTTCCTTCCCCTGCCGGAATCGGAAAACCAGACTGGTTTAACATAGAAAGAAGGGCGAATGTTTTCAGGGTGACGGTTTTTCCGCCTGTGTTCGGTCCCGTTATAATCAGGATGTTTTTTCCGGGAATCCATTTTATGTCAATCGGAACTGCATTTTCTCCCAATAGCGGGTGTCTGGCCTGAAAGAGATAGGGCGGATTGCTCCAAATTTCATCTTTGTCATTCTGACCCGAAGAATAAGAATCTCCTGCGTAAATTCCCCTGACTTCACTTCCCCAGCGGGCGGCCGCATAAGTTTCGTCAAAAAGAGTCATTGTTTTTAGAGCAGATTTTATGTCATCGTAAAAAGGATGAAGAAGGCTTGTCGTCTCCTTAAAAATTTTTCGGGTTTCGCTTAAAAGCCGCGCCTCTTCCTGCAAAAGCTCGTTGTTTTTTCGCACGACTTCTTCCGGCTCAATAAAAAGTGTCTGGCCTGAGCTCGAAACCTCGTGCACGATTCCGGAAATTCTGTTTCTTTGGTTCGCTTTTACTGCCAGAACCTGTCTGTCAGCCCTGTATGCGGGAACATTGCTTTCAAGAACATTGTTGAGGCTTGTGTCGCTGGTGTATTTTTTCAGGGCAGCTTTTATCTCCAGGTTGATTTCTGCTATTTTTGCTTTTATTTCACGCAAAACAGGTAAATCCTTCAGGTTTCCGTCCCTGTCGAGAATCCTTGAAATTATGCCTTGAACGCTTGAAAGACTTTCGTATGGAAGTGACTCGGATTTATCAAGGAGATTCTTTAGGGAAAGTTCGCTTGAAGAATTCTTAATATCAGAGTAAAGATTAAGGCTTGATGTGGCAAAAAGATAGAGTGAATAAAGCTGACTTTGTTCGAGAGTTGTTCCTTCTGCCTGTAAAAGCTTAAAAAATGAAGAAATTTCATTCCAGCCTTCCAGCCTGACAGAATTTTTTGACTCGACAGCCTTTTGCCACTGGCTTGAGAGAGTTTTCAGTTCATTTATTTTGTCAAAATCCTTTTGAGTGAATGGCTCGCGCTTTAAAAGCGAGTTTTTTCCTTCTTCGCTTACGCAAAGAGACGCGATTTTGTCCCTGATTCTGTAATAGTCTAGTTGTTCAAGAGTTTTTCTGTGCACGGCGAAAGAGTTTATCATTTATTTTACAAGTTGAAAAGTGAAGTATTATCTGATAAATTTCATAATATGAAACAAAAGGACAGAAATAAAAAACTTTCCGGAGAAGATGGCTTTGACTCGTACTATTCAGGACTTTTTGGCGAGCGCTGGTCTTCAATAAAAAATGCTTTTTCCCTCGAAAATGATTATGTTGAATGGAATGTGGCTGGTGAAAAATCTTATTTCTTAGATTCTGCCTCCGTCCGTGCGGCAGTTTCTCTTCCTCTTAAAAATGCCGGCGAAATTTTAGATTTGTGTGCCGCCCCTGGCGGAAAAACCCTGGTTTTGGCTTCAAATATGGCGGCGGGGGCCAGCCTGCTTGCGAACGAAAGGTCTCCTGAGCGAAAAAATCGGCTTGTAAATACCGTAAAAGACTGTCTCCCGCAAAATATTCAGGAAAAAGTGACTGTGATTTGCAAGGATGGTGCCAGGCTTTGCCTAAAAAATGAGGAAAAATTTGATTCGATTTTATTGGATGCGCCTTGCTCTTCGGAGCGTCATGTCCTTGCCGACGAGAAATATCTTTCTGAATGGACTCCTTCGAGAATTAAGACTCTTTCAATGGCTCAGTGGGCTTTGCTTTCATCAGCCTGGAGAATGTTAAAAAAAAGCGGCTTTCTCTTGTATTCGACCTGCGCCCTTTCCCCTGATGAAAATGACAATGTGATTTCCAAGCTCCTTAAAAAATTTGATGATGCAGAACTCTTGGAACCAAAAATTTCTTTGGAATATAAAAAATTCTGCAATAAGGAGCTTCCTGATTACGAGAAAACAGAATTCGGTGCCCATATTTTGCCCGATAAAGCCTGCGGGGCTGGTCCCTTGTATTTCTGTCTTTTAAGAAAAAAATCTCAGATTTAAAAATAATTATATTGACACATTTTATTTCTTTGCTATAAAATATCTAAATCAATTTTAGGGGCATAAAAGATGATTTTTCCTTTGGAAAAGACTGTAAAATTTACTGGCAACATTTACGAAGCAACTGTTGCCGCAAGTCATCGTGCTTATCAGCTTGCAATGACACGGGACGAAAAAATCGAAGAAAATGACGGAAAGGTCGTTTCTCTTGCCGCCAAACAAATCTTCAATAACGAAGTAACATACCTTAAGCTTGAAGAAAAATAATTTCTTAAAGCTTTAAAATCGGACATAAAAAATCACTCTTGACGAAAGGGCGGTTTTTGTTGATAATAAAACCAAAATCGAGACTAAGGAGTGCCATCGTGCCTTGTGGAAAAAAACGAAAGCGTCAGAAGATTGCAACTCATAAGCGAAAGAAGATGCTTAGACGAAACAGACATAAGAGCAAGTAACAGTTAATCTGTTTATATTGCGAGTTTTGTGTCGGAAAATTAACAAAAAGACCGCAGAGTTCTATACTTTTAGCGGTCTTTTTTTATGAATTTGGAGATAATTTACGATTCTTTCTAAAATCAATTCTCCGTCAGATTTAAAAAAGGTTTCTGAAAAAGATTTGCCGATTCTTTGTGAGGAAATCCGTAAAAAAATAATCACTACTGTTGCAAAAAACGGCGGGCATTTGGCTAGCAACCTTGGAGTCGTTGAACTTACGGTTGCTCTTCACCGCGTGTTTTCAAGCCCCGAGGATGCGATTGTTTTTGATGTTAGTCACCAAAGCTATACACATAAAATCTTGACCGGACGATACAAGAATTTTTCATCTCTCAGGCAGCACGGCGGTCTTTCAGGCTTTACCCGCCAAAGCGAGAGTGTGCATGATTATTTTGACAACGGTCACTCATCAACCTCTATTTCACAGGGCTTGGGTTTATTGGTGGCCTGGGACAAAATCGAGACGGAGCAAAGGTCTTTGGGCCGGAATCCCAAGTCACGGAAGGTTGTCGCCGTAATTGGTGACGGAGCTTTGACAGGAGGTCTGGCCTACGAAGCCCTGGCTCATGCAGGTCAGCTTTCTAAAAATCTGATAATCGTTCTTAATGACAATCAGATGTCTATTTCCCCGAATAACGGCTCTATTTCCCGCTATTTGAGCTCCCTTACGATGACTCATTTTTATCAGCGATTCCGATATTTTGTTGATGGCGTCGTTGATAAAATTCCGAATTCCCAGAATCACATCGGAAAATTTATTTACAGAATAAAACGCGCCGTAAAGGGAATGTTCTTGAGCACGAATTTTTTTGCAGATTTGGGCTTTGAGTATGTAGGTCCCCTTGACGGCCACAACATAAAAGAGCTGGAAGATAATCTTCGCCGTGTGAGTCGCCTTCCGAAGCCGGTAATTGTCCATATTCTTACAAAAAAAGGGAAGGGGTATTCACCCGCTGAAAATGACCCCGCAAGCTTTCATGGTGTCGGTCCGTTCCAGATTTTAGATGGCAAAATGGAAAAATTCGACACGCTAAGCTTTACGGAGGCTTTTAACAACACCCTTATGGCTCTTGCCGAAAAAAATAGCAGGATAATGGCGATAACAGCGGCAATGTCAAAGGGAACCGGGCTTGACTCCTTTGCGCGGCATTATCCCGACCGTTTTTTCGATGTGGGAATTGCCGAGGAGCACGCCGTGACCTTTGCCGCAGGGCTTTCCCGCGGAGGAATGATTCCTGTCGTCGCAATCTACTCGACCTTTATTCAGCGTTCTATAGACCAGATAATTCATGATGTTGCTCTTTCTAACCATCATGTAATCTTTATGTTTGACAGAAGCGGAGCCGTTCCGCAGGATGGGGAAACACATCAGGGAATTTTTGATATTGCGCTTTTGCGGCCGGTTCCGAATATCTCGATTCTTTCCCCTGCCACAGCCCTTGATTTGAGTCTTTGCTTTATGTATGCGGTGAACGCAAAAAAGCCTGTGGCAATTCGCTATCCGAAGCTTTCTTGTCCTTCTGAATTGCCTGGCTTTGAAGAAAATTTGAGCGAGGGAAGGGGAGTTTTTCTAAAAAACGCGGAATTTGCACCGAACTTAAGCCTTGATTTTGAAGACTCAAAAATTCCTCACAGAAAAATTCTTTTGGCCTGCACTGGCGGAATTTTTGACGAGACTTTGATTCTTGCCCGGAATCTTCTGCAGCATAAGATTGAGACTGATATTTACTCTTTAAGATTTATAAAGCCGTTTGATGAAGAGTATTTTTATTCTCTCGCAAAAAATTATGATGAAGTCTGCGTTATCGAGGACGGAATTAAGACTGGAGGAATTGCTGAGTATATTCAAAAATATCTTTATGAAAAAGATTTTAAGAATGTAAAAACCTTCGCTTTTCCAGAAAAATTCTTTGCGCAGGGAACTCGCTGGGAAATTTTAGAGGATGCAGGAATTTCCGCGAAAAAAATTGCAAAAATTCTGCTTTAATCTATTGACACTTTTTTGTGATTCCTATAATATATTGAACATCACCTGCGGGGATGGTGGAATTGGTAGACACGCTAGCTTGAGGTGCTAGTGGCGCAAG
>CALGGS010000117.1 GCA_937915735.1 uncultured Treponema sp. | reverse complement strand
GTTATGTAAAGGTAAGCCATCCGTCTGCATCCTATGATTTCAACGTTCTTGTGAGGATTGTGGAAAATCTTGATGCGGCATATATAGAGCCTTCCTCTACTTATGTTGTACTGAACGGCTCTGCAAGCGAGACAGTGGAGCTTTCCATTGCAGACCTGCCTGACGGAGTATCTGTTGACAATGATAAGTTTGAATGGACTTTCTCTGATGGCATAGAAAATTATCTTGATTATTCCATTTATAACGGAAGCAAAAGCGGTAAGGGAAACACAGTCTGGCTTACAGGTAAGAAAAATGGTGCTGTAAAAATAACGGTTTCTCATCCCCTTTGCTCTGCCACAAGAAGTATTCTTGTCATGGTAAGGAACATTGCATCCGAGGCATCGTCTTCCAAGGTGTACATTACCACAAGCCAGAACTATATTGAGACCAAAGTTGGTGCAGAAGATACAGAAATAAACATCAGCATAAACAACATTTCTTCGGGCGAGAATGACCTTGAGTGGGAAATCGTCAACGAAGCCGCAGACGGCTCTAAAGACCCCGTAATCATGTATACAGGCGGAACTGGAACATCTACTTCAAAATCATCACGTGCATCACGTGCGGCTATTAAAATGTCCAGTGGGTATGCGATTATTACGCCGTTAAAAGAAGGCAGGGCAACTGTAACAATCTCCCACCCTAAAGCCGCATATTCTACAAAAATCCTCGTGAATGTGCTTGCTTCTGATTCCGTTTCCGCAGAACCTCTCGTGCTTTCCACGGATAATCCTTTTGTACAGATTAAGAACGGTGAGACAGAAAGTATATCTGTAAGTCTTACAGGAAGTGCAAAAGAAGCAGGAGATGAAAGCGGTATCGTATGGTCTTGTCCAGATTCTTCGTTCACTGTCCTAAATGACGGAACAACTGCAAACATTACCGCAAACGGAACTGGCCTTAATAAGACAACTCTTTCTGTCAGCCACGAAAAGGCAGCCTATCCGTTGAACATTGTGCTTGTAAGCTATGATGATTCTACAGATTTTGAGAGCCTCAATACCCTTTATACAACACAGACTTCTTATACAATGTATACGGAAGAAGAACTGAATGTTTCTGTAACTCCTGTTTCTTATTCCGGCAGCCAGACGTACACTGGAACAGATGAAAACGGAAATGAGGTTACATGTAGCCAGCTGAATACAGTTGATGCCTCTGTTTCATGGTCTGTGACCAAAGGATTAAATGAAGTAATCGGATTTACTCAATACTGGAACACAGCAAATATAACTGGAGTCAGTGCAGGAGCAGCGGAGATAACTGCATGGCTTACGGACAACCCTTCCGAAAAAGTTACTTTCTACATAAATGTAAGGCAGGGTGGAATAATTGATGATACAAAGCCCTGCTACCTTACCACTTCTTATAATGTAGTGACAACTACCGTCGGAAATACTGAGGATGTCAATGTAACTCCCGTGAACATTGACGGATTGAAATACGAACAGACTGTCTGGAAAAACAACAATCCTGAGCTTTTTTCAATTACTGCTAACGGAGCGAGTGCAACAATCACGGCCTTGCAGGAAGGCAGCGGAACTGTAGAAATCTCTCATCCGCTTTCAAATAATATTCTTACACTTACAGTTCATGTGGGAAGCGAGTATGTTTATTCAAATACTGATGTATGTTATATCTCTTGTGATGACATTGTAACTCTTACTACAAAATCAGAAGATGCTATGTTTTATGCTGTACTGTGCCATACAGAAAGCTCTCTTACGGAAACCAGTGGTTTTACTTTTGAAAGCTCTGACAGAAGTGTTTTTACCGTAAGCTACAGCTCTGACAAGAATTACTGCTACATAACACCCAAAAAGGCAGGGCAGGGTATTCTTACAGTACGCCACGATGATGCTGAATATGAAAAGGAAGTTCTTGTAATAATCCAGAAAAGTGCTGCTGAACTTGCGGACATTCCATACATCTCAACCTCACAGAATGTTGCGACCGTGGTTCAAGGGGAATATGCGACTTTATCCGTGGCACTGAAAAATGCCGAAAGCTACGAGGCCTCAAACTGGACATGGACTTCTTCAAACGGAAACATCAGCGATGTGATAGTGAACTCAGGCACTACGGCGATGATTTCGGGAGTGAATCCCGGAACTACCAAGATCACAGTCTCTCATACGGACTGCCTTTATCCGCTTGAGATAATAGTAATCTGCCTTGACTCTGATACCGTTTCTGCAAATCCGTTCATTCATACAAGCTCCAATATCGTCACCCTTACAAAAGGCGGAGCAACAACAGTAACAGCAGACATGACAGGCGGAACTTCCATCGATGACACAGCTTTTGTCTGGACAATCGCCGATTCCACCGTAGCACTGATTTCAAGCGGCTCAGGCTCCTGCTACATTAAAGGCCTTAAGGCAGGACAGACTTATATTACCGTCCGCAACACGTCCTATCCTGATGCCTACTCAAAAACAGTCTTTGTAAGGGTAGAGGACACGACTGCTGCGGACTGCTACATTACCGTTACTTCAAAAGTGCTTAAAATAAATCCGTCTGATACCGGCGGCGAGACAGTCACTGCAACTCTTGAAAACGGTGAAGTCCTGGATGCGCAGGATTTTGTATGGTGGGCAGATGACTACAATATCGTTTCTCTTTCTGCAATTACTGACACTGCAAGCATTGTGCCTACAGGAGTTTCAGGAACCACCTATGTACATGTGAAGCATCCAAAAGTTGTTACGACAGTGGATATTCTTGTGATGTGTTCTGAATATACGGAATTTGCATTTAAGTATACTTCTAAAGAAATACTGGAAAAATCAATCCTCTTTATCCCAATGGAAGTTCCGGCTACAAGCGAGGAGTCATGGATTGAATATTCTTCGTCAGATAACAATGTAGTTGTTGCAACAGGAAGCAATCAGGTCTGCATGATTGCGGGAATCATAAAAGGTTCTGCAACTATAAATGCGGCACTGAAAACTTCGAGCGGAACTGTGGGAACAGCCCAGATGGCCGTAATCGTGAACAAGGAGGATTCAACCATAAACACCATTTCCATGAACTCAACCGTAATTAACATGGAGATTGGTGAAAGCAAGACCTTGGAGGCTCTTCTTTCCGGCAACAGTATAAGTACAAACGATTATTACAACCTTGAATGGTCTTTGACAGGCAATGAGAATTCCTGCGTAAGCCTTTTGCAGAATGAGGCCGGAAAGACCACTGGAAAGAATTCTTACATTACTGCAAAGGCCGGAGGCACTGCCGTCCTTACTCTTTCCCATCCTTTATGCACCTATGACCTGACTGTATGGATAATAGTGCCGGAAAAAGAGGAGACGGACATAAGCCTTACGCAGACATATATAGAAATGTACAAGTCTGACGGCTCTGCGACAGTCACTGCAAAGCTCATAAACGGCTCGTCTTCTGATGCAGGTACAGTTACATGGACTGCTCCAAAGGTGGGCGGCGTAAACATCATCTCGATTTCCAAGACCAGCGGCCTTACATGCAACATTATTCCACGGAATGCGGGAAGCACCACCCTGCGTGCGCAGCTTCCCAACGGAAACTATGCCGACTGCATCGTTACGGTCTTAACTGATGCCGAGATTGTTCTTGAGACGAAAACTGTCCATGTCAATCCGGGATTCACGGAAACCGTGAATTATACGGTGTCTCCTGAGAATGCCACAATAAACTGGATAGAGATGATGAACGGCGGCTCTTCCGGCCTTGGCGGCACGGATGATTTCTTTGAATTTTCCGTAAATGAGTCAACAAAGACAATCACAATCAGGGGAAAAGAACTTGGAAGCGGAGTCCTCTACGGATATTCTGCAAACGACTCAGGAACTGCAAAGGCACAGCTTAATGTGGTCTGTGAGTATAACTATGAGCTTGAATTTGACGGTGAGAGCGGCATGATAAAGATGTATCCTGATGACACGGATCTTCTTACCACAAGAAACTCGCCTCATAACCTTGCGGAAATCCCTTTCCATGTCTATCCAAAATCCGGGATGGATCTTAGCATAACAAGCTCTGATTCTGCCATTGAAATAACGTCCTATTCCTACGACACATCAAAAGGAACAGGGGTCATTTATGTGAAGGCCCTGACGGAAGCCAAGGATGGCCAGTATATAACCCTGACGGCGACTAATCCTGATGACAATGTGAACACTCCGGTTTCAAGAACTAAGAGAATAAACTGTAAGTATGACAGTTATACGATAAACCCGGTGTTTGATTTTGCTGCCGGTTCATTCTCCAGTTATGGCTCTGATGGAACTTTGACACTTGGAGACGGCGAGAGTTTCCTTTTCCATCTTGATGTAAAGGAGCCTAACGCAAAGCTGGAGAATGTGACTGTAAAATTCAATCCGAATACCACAAGTTACGATACAACTCTAAGCACTGAAACAGATTGCAAAAAAGAAGAGAAAGCCCATATATACCTTGAAAAAGATACAACGGATTCCAACGGTGTCCAGTACTGGAGGATAGGGCATAATTATGATTATACAAAGAAAGGCTATTATACTACTGGAAATTATAAAATTCCTAGACTTTTGGGGTTAGGAATAAGCAGGTTCCACACATACAACGATACTAATGGTTGGTTTGATGCCGACGTTCATCCTCTTCTCGTTTGGAACGGATTTACAAGACCTTCTTGTTATCTTTACACTACAGGTGATACATATGAAATTACAGGCTTTAATGAAAACACTTCCCCCTATAAAAAAAATACCTATCCTTTTGGGCAAAATGCGGAAAATACGAATATGACAGACAATGTAAAATACAAGATTCGTTCAGTTGCTACTAAGATTGATGATAATACCTATTATTATTCAACCAAAGGAACAACATTTTCCTATACTACTAAAACGATCACAGTGGAATATTATGCTGACTGGTATTATTGTTCATATACATATTCCCTGGATTATCTGGACCTCTTCCCCTCATTTGGAGGAGAGACCGAATGTAGAGACGACACTGCTTTTGAGACTGTTTATAACAGTTCTCTTACAATTTCTTATAAAGACGTAAATAATGTAAATACTTCAAACAGTGATGAAAAAACAATCCCGATTATGGTTGAAAAAAGAAATTGCCCTAAAAATACAAAAGGACTCTGGCAGGCAACAAAAGATGCAAATGGTGTTAGCTGTTGGAAATATGTGGGAAAATAACTAATAGCGCAGCACGGAGCTTGCACATTCATTCGCCTTGTCCCGTACTTTCTGTAGGTATTCCTTAGTCACCTCATCAGGGTAGATGAACCACCAGTCAGGGTGGACGTCTTCCCGGAACTTTTTTATAAAGGGTAGTGTAGGCCGTGCAAGGTAGCGTAGCTCGCCGTTTTTGTGGTGCTTCATGTACACGAAGTTTGCGGCCTCCAGCTTCTCACAGTTGTGCATTGCACAGAACTTTGACATTGCACGTCTTTCTTTCAGGACATCAAAGAAAATGTTTCCAAGTG
>CALGGS010000116.1 GCA_937915735.1 uncultured Treponema sp. | reverse complement strand
CATTAAAGTCGTGATTGATTGTGGCAATGCGCACGCCTGGAGCAATACTTACACCATCGCCAAACTCAATTCCGCCGGAAGCCGACAAAATCGCTGAATGATTGATGAAAACATTTTTTCCAAACTTAACGCGGTTTCCAAAATCGCAGATAAAAGGAGTGAGAATGCGAACATCATCCAGTTTGCGGCCAAAAAGTTCTTCCAGGTCAGAAACATAACTTTGGTCATCGGGCATCTTTGCATTTGCAATCGCGCAGAGTTTTCTAGC
Source organism: uncultured Treponema sp. (assembly GCA_937915735.1). Lineage (GTDB taxonomy): Bacteria > Spirochaetota > Spirochaetia > Treponematales > Treponemataceae > Treponema_D. The sequence continues at coordinate 4,217 of CALGGS010000116.1, read as the reverse complement.
CCGCATCATCTCACTGACTGCTTCTTTAAAATAAGGTTCGCGTACATCTGTCGGTCCACCTTTTTCCATAAGTTCATAAACATAGCCTGGGGTGTAGTCCATTTGTTATCCTCCTTCAAATTACAACTTCATTATAAGCGACATGTGTCTATTATCTATGGGCAAGATATGCTATAATGTTGTTTAAACGACAGATGTTGCAAATGTGCCTATTAAAGAGGCTTTTCTGGAGGAAAGATGGCTGAAGAAAAACTCGACCCACGCATTATCCGCACAAAGGAAGCAATCCAAAGTGTTTTCAAAAAAATGGTCTGTGAGCTGCCTTATGAAAAAATTACAGTAAAGGCAATTACTGAAGGAGCTAGAATCAACCGCAATACTTTTTATCTTCATTATAATTGCGTGGACGATGTGCTTGCGGAGATCCAGGCTAAGCATTCCAGCGAATACAGCGCGATTGTTTCGGGAATTGATCAGCTCAAGGAAACCGGAAAACTTGTGCGCTCATTTTTTGAATACATGGAAGCTCAGGATGATTTTTTCAAACGAGTGACCTGCGACAGCCGTTTTGATTATATCCGCGAAAGAATGCAGAACCGGGTTACAAAGCAGGCGGCGGAATCTCGTCCTCTGAAAGGAATAAAGCAGAGCGTGCGCAACATTCTTTTGACTTTTAATAACTGCGTAGTTCTGCTTTACCGCCAGTGGGTTGCCGACGGTCGTAAGATTCCAATGGAAGAAATGATTGAGCTTGCAACGACCCTGCTGGAAAAAGGGATGAAGGGATTTAGGAATCAATAACTTTACGACTCATTCACAAGCTTTCCGGTCATGTGCTCAATTTCAAGTTCAAGGCACTGAACACGGGGAAGGGCGTTTTTAAGTTCTTTCTCAAGATATTCCTGGTCGTCTGTGAATTTCTGAACAAGTTTTGTACAGATTTTTCGGGTAAGCTCCGGGTCGGTCACCAGGCGGATTTTTCCAAAGACAATTACACTGTTGATGTTCAGAGCCCATTCGCCTTCCTTGCGGTAGCCTGAATCGTAAACGCAGAAGCTTGCCTTGTCGTAATTTTTGATGGCATCTATTTTGTGGCCTTCCTTTGCGCCGTGAAAATAAATCTTGTTGTCTTCTTCACAGTAAAAGTGAGAAAGGGGAAGTCCGTAAGGATAGCCGTCATCACCAAGCAGAGACAAAACTCCGCGCTTTTCATTTTTCAAAATCTCTTTGCATTCGCTATCCGCAATCTGCTGCTTAAATCTTCTCATTGGTCGGAACATAATGACACTCCTTACTTTCTATATTACAATTCCTAGAACGATTGTGGCTCAGTTATTGTGGACATATGCTGATTATAGCGGAAATAGATTTTCCGCTTCAACTTCTTATAAAAACTTTATCCTGCTCGGGGATTTTATCATCTGAAACAAAACGCTCGATTGTCATGTGAAGGTCATATTTTTCGCGAAGCTCTGCAATTGTTTTCATCATTGGACTTGCGTGGTGCAAATCAATTGCTTCCTGATTTTCCCAGGAGTCAATTAAGAGGATGGTTTCGGTGTTGTCTTCGCCGTCGGCTGCTTCGCCAAAGGGCAGATAATATTCATAGCGGAGGTTTCCTTTTTCTGAGCGGATTTTTCCAACTGTGCCGCAGGAAATCATTTCGCGGGCAAAAGCCTGTGCTACACCCTTTTTTCCTGTGTAACGAAGATTTACTGTGATTGCCATTTTTTCTCCAGATTTAGCACTTCTTTTTTAATCTTGCTGCTACCAAATGTGAAATTGTCGCAAATACTATAATAATTGAAATATAGTCGATTACAAAAAAAATGTAGCCGCGTTCCAAGTCAAAGAAGAAAAACTCCTGCTGCAAAATAAGATACTTCCAGACTCCGCGGATTATGAAGGCGTAAATGCCGTAAAGGCAGGCGAAGGCGAGGAGGATGTACGCGATGATTTTTTGCAGGCTGCCTTGCCGTGATATGGATTTGTCGTGTTGAGACGATGAACCGCCATGTAAAGATGATGAGCTGTCATGCCGAACTTGATTCGGCATCTCTTCTGCATTTCTTTTCTGTTTTATCTTGTTTGCAATCATCCCTACATGCATTCCAATATGCAGCGACATAAAAAGATAATACCAGTGGCTGGCAAGCAGGTGGGCAATTCTGGCAAAGCCGAGTCCGCCCTGAATGTTCAGAAAAGTAAAAAGATGATTTGAAAGAATAATTCCGCTTATCATCAAAAGGATTGTGCAAATTAAAATGCAGCAGTTGATGATAGTTTGCATTACGCGGTAGGGATTATATTTGCCTTTGAAGATAGCTCCATACCAGCGGCGGTTTAGTGCGATGTGGATACCCCATAAGACAAAAAGAGCCACGCCTAAGATTTCGTGCACGATGTCTGCCGGGAACAAATAGTTTCCGCCCATGAGGATGATGGAGAGGATTGTCATTGTAATGTCGATAGTCATTCTTAAGCGCTGGGTTTTTGTCATTATGTTACTCCTGTTTAATTCCTATTTTACTCCGCATTTTTTCAGCCATTTTTCTACATCTTTTGAAAGGGAAGATCCGCCAGAATAATGGATTGAAAGTCCTTCGGTCAGACTTGCCTTTGGTGAAAGCTTTGAAATTGCTGTAAGGCTCTGACCAAATCTTCCGCCTCCGTGAGAGCAGAATGGCATGATTGTTTTTCCTGAAAAATCGTAGCTTTCCAAAAGGGTTGCAATCGGCATTGGAATACTTGCCCACCAGTTAGGATAGCCTAATATGATTGTATCATATTCTTCCCATTTTTTGCTGTCTATTTTTGTTTTGAGCTCTGGGCGGGCCTGTTTATGCTGGTCGCTCTGTGCCTGATCCAAAACAGTGTTATAGTCTGTGGAATAGGGTTTTACAAGTTCAAGCTCTATGCTGTCAAAGCCAGTCTGACGGGCAATTTCACGGGCAACTCCGCGGGTGTTTCCACTCCAGGAATAAAAGATGATAAGTGCTTTTCCGCTGCCAGTTGATTTTTTTGCGCCGGCATTTGCGGCTTCACGGGTTGTGATACTTCCTTTTACACTGTCATCTGCGTTGCAGACAAGACGAAGTCCTACATTGTAAGCGGAGTTGTTTTGAGGCATGGCAGCACGATAAGCAGAACGAAGATTTTTTCCAAAGTCGTTCCAGCCTCCTCCTCGGTAAACACGACGGGTTCCTTCACTTGCGCCTGCCGGATTCGTCACCCCCGTGGTCCCTGCGTTCCCTGAGCCTGTCGAAGGGTAGTCCCCATAATAATCAAAACACCATTCACCAACGTTTCCGTAAATGTCGTAAAGTCCGTTGGGATTTGGCTTAAAGCTTCCCACATCCAAAGTTTTTCCGCGGTAAACGCCGGGACGGGTTTCCAGAACTTCATCATTAAAATAATTCTGCTCAATCTGATAAGGGTAGTGGCCGTAAAAATTTACATCCTCGGCACCGGGAACCTTGCGGGAATAGAATGGGGTAGTACTTCCGGCACGGGCTGCATATTCCCATTCAGCTTCGGTCGGCAGGCGGTAACCGCTGGCACTTCTGTTCCAGGTGACTGTATTGCCACCATCTGTAATAGTATAAACCGGAGTTCGTCCGTCGCGCTTACTCAAGGCGTTGCAGAATTCAATTGCTTCCAGCCAGGTGATGCTTTCTACAGGAAGTTTGTCTCCCGTAAAGTTTGAAGGATTTTTACCTGTAATTTCGCGCCATTCTTTTTGAGTTACCTCAAACTTTGCCATGTAAAATGGAGCGAGTGTAACACGGTGCTGACTTTCGTCATTACTGCGCCAGTCTTCACTTTCGGGACTTCCCATTGTGAAGGAGCCGCCTTTTATAAGGACAAAATCGGAACTAGGTGCGGTGAAATTTGCTGCATTTGCCATCATGATTATTCCTAATATTGTGAACAAGATAGTTGTTAGTTTCTTCATATTGATTCCTTGCGTTAGGGATTGCAGGGGCGGAGAAGCCGTTTCGTAGTGACGGTGGTTGAGCTTGTCGAAACCTCCAGAACGAAGGAATGGAGCGATAGCGGAACCTAGGGAGCGCCCCTGCTTTGCAGGGTAAAAACAGTCCAGCGGACTGTTTTTAGCGAGTCTCCGAGCAGCTGTGCTGCGAAGGCTGCCGGTTCAGAATTGCCACACGCACCAGCTGCCTGGGAAAACAAGAAGGTTCTTATTTCCCTCAGCAACA
>CALGGS010000115.1 GCA_937915735.1 uncultured Treponema sp. | reverse complement strand
TAGCTGAAAAATTAGTACATTTAAACGAGGGGTTTTTATTATGAAACTTTCTAAAAAAGTATTGGCTGCGTTCAGCGTAGCGGCAGCATTGGCAATGGCAGTATCTTTTGTATCTTGTGCAAATGAAGAAGCAGATGATGAAGAAGGTGCCATTTCAGGTTCAAACAACAATTACACTCTGGTATATGACAACACAACCGGAACAGATAATTATCGTTGCTATAAGCCTACAAAAAACAATCATCGTGGAGCTCTCTGCCAGATTACATTGAAAAAGGAAGGCACATCATTCCCAGGTGCTGCAATGGGCTATATTTGGGATTTGTATTCAACAGATGCCTCAGCTTCTGCAGAAGAAGTTGCCCGCTCGGTTTCTTCAAAACCTCGTAACTTCTGTATCGTTGGCTTCAACTACAGCAACACATCTTCAGGTAAAGTCGCTTACTATGTTTCACGATACACCAATGTCTATGACATTCAGGCAAAAAACTTTGGTGAAGATGGTGTTGAGGTAAATGGTAAAACCGAGAAGGCAGTTGAAACACCATATCTTGACTTGAATACAACAAATACATTCACCCCAACACCAGATGCTGACGGTAATATCATTGTTACTGTCAATGTTTACGAGGAAACTTCTGGCACAGAAACAACAGGCGGATATGTTGTTGACATCTACGACGGTGCAGTTACAAAAGACACCCTTTCAGCTGCTACAAAAAAGGCAACAACTACAATTCCTGCTGATGCCCTCGGATATGACACTGCGAAAAAAGCAACTCAGCGACAGGGTGCTGTATACGCAAATGTTTATAAAGGATATAAAGCCTCTGGCGCTTGGAAATACAATTACACTTACTCAGCTGACGAAGTTGTTGAAGAGTAATTGCTAGATTAGCTTGCCTGAAAGCAGAAGTCATCTCGGCTTCTGCTTTTTTTATCTAAATTTGGGTATCTCTAAAAATTGCAATTTTTAGAGGTTCCCTTTATTCTAACGCTCGTTTCTTCTTGTAAAAAATTATAAAGAATTATAAAAAATTATAAAGAAAAATAACAATTATAAAGAACTATAAAGCGGAGATGAGTATGAAAAATCCCTTCACAACTACATTCAGCAAAAATCCTGAGAATACATACATTTCAACCGAGACAGTCTGGATTAGCCAGCAATTACAACATTCATTCAATGGATTAATATAATTTATAGCTACAAATTTGACAAAGTAGCTACTTTATGCTATCCTCACCCTGAGGTGGCTTAATGAATAGCGTGGCAGTCAAAGAAGCAAAAAACGGTTTTACTCATCTTCTTCATCTTGTCGAAAATGGCGAGCCTGTGCAGATTTCTCGGCATGGCAAGGCTGTTGCTGTTCTGGCTTCGGTGAGTGCTTTTAACGAAGCCAATAAAAATTCTTCTTTTGCTGAAAGTCTTATGGCTTGGCGCAGTAAAAGCCTTTCAATTCTTTCAAACTCGGAATTTTCAAATTCTGAAATAGAAAAGATTTTCACAGCAGAACGTAAAATTGAAAATCACCCTCGTGCAGACGAAATTTCAAGTCTCTCTGAACTATGGGCAGGGGGGAAGGAAAAATGAAGCCTATTTACCTTCTCGACACGAACATTTATTCTGAACTCGCAAAACCAAAGCCAAACGAGGAGCTTGTGCAAAAAGTCATCCAAAACCAAAAGATTTCTGCAATTCCTGTTGTCGCATGGTCAGAATCTTTGTACGGTGTAAAACGCTTGCCAAACGGCTCCAGAAAAGAGAGGCTCGAAGATTTCCTTTTGAATCAGATTCAGGCCTATTTCGATATCCTGCCATTTGACTCAAATTGTGCGTGGATATATACCGATTTAAAAGTCAGACTTGAGCAAAACGGCACACCTATGCCAGATTCAGACTTAAAAATCGCTTCAACGGCAATTGCAAACGGAATGATTCTTGTCACACGAAATACCAAAGATTTTTCAGCCCTAAAATCTTGCAGCACTCTGGCTTTATTGGATTTGTTTTCACAAAATTAGCCGTCCCGTAAAAAAAACGCACCCCGATTTGAGGTGCGTTCTTTCGTCCGCTTCCGTGCGGTCAATTTTCTTAATTTATTTACTCCACGGGTTATTACGGATGAATGTCTCGTTGCGCTCGTAGCCTACTGAAATGATTCCGACCTCGGTTTTGCAGTAGTCTTCGATGAATTCTACATAGTCTCGGGCTTCTTTTGGAAGCTCTTCGTAAGAACGGCACTCTTTGAGGCTCTTTTTCCAGCCCTTGAACTTTTTGAGGACAGGTTTCGCCTTTTCCATTGCTGGAACGCTTGCCGGGAAGTCAGTGACGATTTTGCCGTCGATTTCGTAAGAAACGCAGGCTTCGATTTCGTCGAATGTGTCATAAATGTCGAGGTGGGTAAGGACAAGTGAATCGATTGAGTTTGTGATGCAGGCATAGCGGAGAGCCACCAGGTCAAGATAACCGCAACGGCGGGCACGACCTGTTGTTACGCCATATTCACGGCCAGTTTTGCGGACATACTCACAAAGCTCGCCTTCACTCTCGTTGTTGAATTCTGTTGGCATTGGGCCGTTTCCAACTCGTGTCTGATAAGCTTTGAAAACACCCAGGATTTTATCCAAATCTTTAGGGCCGATTCCGCAGCCTGTAGCAGCTCCTGCCGAGCAAGAAGCGCCTGAAGAAACATAAGGATATGTTCCTGAGTCGATGTCAAGCATTGCGCCCTGAGCGCCCTCAAAGAGGATGTTCTCATTGCGGTACTCATACATTTTTGCCGTCAAATCGACGCGCATTTCGATAAGCTTGTCTTTGTATTTGTTGAGATATTCGAGATTTTCACCGTCAAACTCTGCCATTTTCTCCGGCCAGTCCAAATCTGCAAGGCGGAGACCGTCGCGGTGTGCCTTTTCTGAGTATGCGATGCCGATTCCCCGGCCGGTTGTGCCGATTGGGCGTTTGCGGCTTGCGTCGCGGTCTTTGTCCATCTGGCGGTAGCCTGGGAGGATGATGTGGGCACGGTCAGAAATGAAAACCCGGCCTTCCCAGTTGATTCCGTTGTCTTTAAGCATCTGAAGCTCGTTGAAAAGTGCCTCTGGGTCAATTACCATGCCAGCGCCAAGGAAAACTGATTTGTTGGGATAAAGGATTCCAGAAGGAACCTGATGAAGAGCGAACTGCTTGCCATCTACGACGATTGTGTGACCTGCGTTTGGTCCGCCAGCATATCGGACGACATATTTTGCGTCTTCTGCCAAATAATCAACAATCTTACCTTTTCCTTCGTCGCCCCACTGAGCACCGATAACAACGACCTTCATAAAAGCCC
>CALGGS010000114.1 GCA_937915735.1 uncultured Treponema sp. | reverse complement strand
GTTTTTAGTGAGTCTCGGCAAAATCTAAGATTTTGACGGCCGCCGGCTTTTTTTTTATCCCACAGGCTCCCGACGAGGGACGCTTGAATATTCTTTCTTTTGTGATAGAATTTACTCTGTTATGCAAAATTCCTTTGAATCAGTGAAATGTGATGTCTTAAATCATAAGTATGAACAGGCTGTTAGTCGTGAGATTCCAATTTATTCGCGGGGAAACGGTATCCGGAATGAATTTGAGCGAGATTACACACGGCTTTTGCATTGTCAGGCTTATTCGCGTTTAAAGCATAAAACCCAGGTTTTTTTTGCGCCACATAATGACCATGTTTGCACTCGTATGGAGCATGTTCTTCATGTCGCTTCGGTGGCTTCGACAATCGCAAAATATTTAGGCTTAAATCAGGATTTGACTCAGGCGATTGCGATTGGACACGATATTGGTCACGCTCCTTTCGGTCACTCTGGCGAGGACATCTTAAACGACCTCTTGGGCAAAAAAGAGGGTGCAAATGCTCCCAAAAAATTCTGGCATGAGCGCAATTCCCTTTTTTTTGCGGATTTTATCGAAACTCTGGACGACCCAAATGGAATAAAGCGTCCCTTAAATCTAACTTATGCTGTTCGTGACGGACTTATCTGCCATTGTGGAGAAGTTGACCAGCAGGGAATGAAGCCCCGTGACGAAGCAATCAATCTTTATGATATCAGGCGGCCGGGTCTTGTTCAGCCATTCACTTGGGAGGGCTGTGTCGTAAAAATCAGTGATAAAATTGCATTTTTGGGGCGTGATATTCAGGATGCTCGTGCCTATCATCTTCTGGACATGGGAAGCTATAGACAACTTCGGGAAATAGTAACTGAAACCTTGGGACTTACGAAATCAGGAAAGACTCTTTCTCACAGAAGCGGGCGGGCGGTAAATCCGAGCGTGCTGATTAACGATATGATTGTGGATTTGTGCGAGAATTCCAATCCGGAAGAAGGGCTTTATTTTTCAGAAAGCTATTTTAAATTCATTTCAGAACTCAAAAAATTCAGTTATGCCAATATTTACAATCACTGGCGCCTTGTGGAATTTCAAAAATATGCGAGAAATGTCCTTGAGACGATTTTTAATACACTTATGCGTGCCCAGATTTATGTTCAGAAAGGAACGGTTGAGCTTCATTTGAGCTCTTATCCAAAACTGGGAGCGGAATTTTCAAAGTGGCTTCTTCATTATTCAGATTATGCGGAAAAAACAAACCAGAAAAAACCTCTAAATGCTGAAACCTCGCCTGTTTTTGAGATTTTTGATAACGAAAGCTACAAAAAATGCGTGATTGAGTTCATTTCAGGCTGTACGGATTACTTTGCCATTGAATGTTTTACCGAAATAATTTCGTTTTAACTGAATATAATCTCTATTTTATCAAATTTTTTGCGTTTTTGATTTTCCCGACTTATTTTTTTCTTGTAGCATTTCACTTTTTAATGTTTTTTTTTGAATTTTGTGCTAAAATCTTTATTTAGAGGTTCTCAATGATAAAAAAAGTGATTAAAAAAGTTTGTGCGGGATTGTTTGTTTCTTTTGCAATCTCTAGCGTTTGGTCTCAGGCTCGTAAGGTTGATGTCTGGGATTTTGGCGGTGTCGAAGAAGATGGTGCGAACAACTACATTTCCGTCGAAGATTTTGACAAAATGGAGGGCTTGGGCCCTGACGGAAAATTCGCCATTGATGGTGACATTACTTTTGGTGATTTGACGATGAATGTCGTTAAAAATGACCGTGCTTATTATTCTGGCAAAAAAAATTATGGCTCACAGGGCTATGTCAATACTGAATTTGAAGATGATTACACATCACACGGAATTTGGTATTGTAACGGAAAGGGAGGCGAAAAACGACGCTTTCTTCTTCTTAAAAATGTAAATGCGGGTGATGTCGTTACATTTTATGCCCGTCTTAGCAATTCGGGTGACGAAACGATTCACTTCGCGTCTTTAGATTCTGAAGGCTTAAAGGATGACAGACAGGACGAGGTTGCCCCGATTTCAAATGAATCTACCAGATATTCATACATTGCAAAATTTTCTGGCCAGTACAAGGTTTATTGTGATGCGGCGGTGGGAAAGCCTGTTTATTACAGAATTACAAGAACTCCGGCTGTTCAGGTTTCTGGCAATCTCGCTTCAAAGCCGGCTGGCGGCGAGTTAAAATTCCTTGTAAAAGACACTGAAATCGAGCTTCCGGCGACAATCTCTGGAAGTTCTTACAAGGCTAGTCTTCCTGCAGGCTTTACTTATATCGCTGTTTTTACGGGTGTCAAAGGCTATGGCGTTAGCCCGCTAGCAAAGACCTTTTCAATCGATGTAAAAAACGGCGTTTCTTTGAAAAAAGACTTTGCAATCTCTGAGCAAAAGACTTTCGTTGTAAATGGAAAAATCAACGGCTTTTCTGCCGGATATGTTCCTCAGACTCCAATGAAGCTTGTTTTCACTCCTCCAAAAGGCTCGATTTATCTTCCTGTTGAAGCCGAAATCAAATTTGAAAACGGAGAATATTCTTTTGAAGATTTAATTGAGCCTTCTGTCTCATACAAGGCCGTTCTCTCTGGTGGCGAAGATTACGAGGTTACGGGCGATGATGTTTTTGAGGGGAGCGCGGCGTTCACGAAGGATATCACTGTCTCGACGAAAAAAGTCTACGATATTTCTGGAAAATTCTTTGGGGAGATTTCTGAATTCCCGAAGGAAATTAAATTCAAAAATATGGAAGACGGCTATATTTACAACGGAGCGATTTCAACTTTAAATTATTCAGTTCAGCTTAGAAGCGGAAATTACGAGGTTCTTTGCGAGACTAGCCGTGCAATTTCAAGAAATCATATCGTCGTAGGTCAGAATTCTGTTATTAAAGATATTAAGATGAGCCTCAAAGAAAAGACCTTGCGACCTCTTCCACGAAAAAGTGAGCTTTGGGTAGGACCGAAACGCGGCCAATATCCGACAGTCGCGGAGGCAATTCTTGCCGCAAAGGCGATGAATCCGCTTCAAGAACGAGAGCGAATCACGATTATGATTACTCCGGGTGTTTACAGAAATCAGCTTATCATCGATGTTCCTTATATCACTTTAAAAAATGCTGATCCTACAAAAGAAGTTAAGCTTACCTGGTACTATGGAATTGGCTACAACTATTATTCTGCAAGTCCGGACGGATTTTATGACGAAGATTTGGCTTATGACAAATTTTCAAAGAAGGGCGTTGCAAAATGGGGTGGCGCGACTTACTTAAAGGCTGAAGCACGAGCTTTCCATGCAGAAGGAATCACATTTGAGACTTCTTTTAATAAATATGTTACTGACGAAGAGATTGCTGACGGCGTTGAAATGGACGGAAGCTTTAACTTCGTGCGAAAATTGAATTCTGATGTCAGGACAAAAGCGGCGACAGAGCGTTCAGCGGCAATTCTTATCGAAGCGGACGAAACTGAATTCATCAACTGCCGGTTCTTGGGAAGCCAGGACACCTTCTACACAGGCAGCAACATCAAGGGCTATCTCAGAAAATGCTTTATCGAAGGAAACACGGACTTTATTTTCGGTGACGGAGATTTTGTATTTGAAAACTGCGACATTCACTGGGCCGGCTACACCGACACTGCAAAGAGCGGTTATCTTACTGCCGCAAGAACTTCTCCGGATGCAAAGGGATATCTTTTTTACAACTGCTTGATTTCAAGCGAAGAAAATGCTTTGGTGGCACCGGGCTTTTTGGGCCGTCCTTGGGGTAAGGACGCGGCTGTCGCCTGGGTAAATACGGTTTATGGCACTGAAGAAGCGATAATGCCTGAAGGCTGGACAGATATGAGCGGAAATAAGAGCGAAAATGCTCGTTTCCGCGAACTTAACACAACCTGGGCAGGAAATCCAGTTGATGTTTCTGAGCGGGTAAAGGACACGATTCCTCAGATTACAAAAGATTACACAATCAAGCATTATTTGGGACAGTGGAAGCCTGTAAACTATGTTGAGCCAAAACCTGCAAAGCTAAAGGTTAAAAAGCCGTCGTTTACTACAGATGATGACATCAATACTCCGTATCCGGGACACACAATCACTGTTCATTATACTCTTGGAAAGTACGATGAAGATGATATGTCACTTATAAAGTGGTTCCGGGACAAGGACGGAAAATCAACTCTCGTAAAGCAGAGCATGGGCTTTAGTGACAAAACATATCTTATTCAGAGCGAGGATGAAGGAAGCACAATCCGCTGTCTTATTCTACCGCAAATCCGGAGCGGGGACAAAGGCGCTCTTGTTGAAGCAAAACTCGACAAAAAAATAAACGAGGGCTATGCAATTCCTGCAAATGCGGCTGTTGACAGACCTCGCGTAAACGGTGCGGTAAACATCTTCCTGGCTTCTGATTCAACCTGTAAGGACTACAGCGCTCTTGGAATGTGGAACGGCGGACAAATCCGAAATGAAGGCGGCTGGGGTGAATTCCTGCAGGCTTACTTCAAGGGAACTGTAGCCGTTCAGAACTATGCGAACGGAGGCCGCTCTAGCCGAAACTTCATCAACGAGGGAAGCCTAGACAAAATTGAGGCGAACATTGCAAAGGGCGACTATCTTTTCATTCAGTTTGGCCACAATGACTGCTCGAATTCGGCTGGCTATCTTGAAGACCGCTATGTTCCAATCGGAAAAGCTGACAAAAAAGGAAATTATCTTACGACTCCGGGAAAAAAGGTCGAAACTCCTTCAAGCTATGCCTCAAAATATGGCAGCACCTTCTACGCATGGGATTCGGGCGGAACTTACAAATGGTTCTTAAAACAGTACATCGATGTTGCTCGAAAAGTCGGGGCAACTCCGGTGCTTGTCACGCCTGTTTCCCGTCAGTACTTTACGAGTGATGGAAAAATCAGGCCTCACCACGACTCAACGGACACAAGCACTGGCACACAGACAACAGAAAACAATGCTTATGTCGAGGCAGTCCGACAGCTTGCAAAAGAGGAAAAAGTGATTTTAATCGATGGCTTTGAAATCACAAAGAATCTTTATGAAAAGGCTTATGCCGACAAAAAAGACAGTTCCGTCGCAAAAAAACTGATGTTCGACGGTGACAGCACTCACAACAACAAGCTGGGAGCTTTCATCATTGCGGGAGAATTTGCCCGTAGTATCCGCGTTCAGATTCCGGCTCTTTCAAAGAGCATTGTTCGGCCGACAAAGACAATCGGCGAGAACTCAAACGGAAAGCTGATGTTCACAGTCGACAGCACGGGAAAATTCCAGTGTGATGATGAATATTGGACTGCGTATACAAACAAAATGCTGGATTTAATTAAATAAAAACTTGCCTTTGGAAAAAGGGGAGTTTGAAAGAGGGGTAAGAAACCTTTTGCGAAAGGTTGCGTCCCCTCTTTTTTATTTGATATTTTCAGGAAATAGTGATTGCCGAAGCGATTTCCAGTAAGATTTTTTTGAGTAAATCATAGCTAGCAGGCGTTAAACTTAAAAAATTATCGTACTCTGTGTGAAAAAGTCGCCAGGTCAGGGGCATTTTTTCTTGAAATTTAAAGCGCTGAATTGAAATGTCTGTGGGATTTTTTATACTGGAATCGATTTTGCAGTTCATAACGGCTTTTTCAAGATTTTTATCTGCCATTAGATTTTTGTAATAAAAAGCGACTTCTTCCTTAGGTAAAAATGTAATTGCGACGGCAGGAATTCCGCACGCCAAAAAGCCGGCGTTGTCACTGTAGGGAACTGGAAGTGTCATCCAGGAGTTTGTCATTGTTTTTTTTAAAAGATTTTGGGTTCTTTCGTATAAATCTAAGAATCGTTTTTTAAATTGACCGGAAATTTTTGAATCTAAGCCTGCCCGTGCTAAAATTGCGACTTCACCGCGTCCGCAGGAGTCAAAAACATAAACATCATCGCTTGAAATCCCAATTTTTCTGAACATATCTGCAAGCGCAAATGCTCCCTGGGAAGAAACGCCCTCGCTTCCAAGCTCTTCTCCGTCAGTAAAAAAAACACGGACATTGTGAGTTTTTTTTGAGTTAAAGATTTCTGATGAAAAGTCTGCAAGCGCAAAATTGGCGAGTGAATTGTCGTTTGCGCCGGGACTTCCTTGAACTCGGTCATAATGTGAAATTATCGTCTTAATTTTAAAAGTCGGATTATACGCATTTGAGGGAAAATTTACATAAAGATGTTTTTTTCCGCCAAGAGGAATGACCGAAGTCTTTACGCCTTTTTCTAAAAGATAATTCTGCAAAAAAGTGAGGCGGTCGCAGTCTGGCTCAATATATTTTTGAAAAGCGATTGAATCAAAGGATTGAGAAAATTTTTCGTTTGGAGAGGACATAGTTTATTATCGGAAGAAAATCCTAGGAAGCTAATGCTTCTACAGGGTCGAGCTTGCTTGCCTTCATTGCTGGTGAAAGTCCGAAGAAAATTCCGACAAAAACAGAGAATACGAATGAAATCAGGCACGAAGAAAATTTAATCGCATAGGGCAAATCTGTCGCGACATATTCAATGGCAAGACTTAAGGCGATTCCTAGCAATATTCCGATTCCACCGCCCAAAAGAGTGATACTTGCGCTTTCTACGAGAAATTGCCTGCAGATTGCGAAAGGACTTGCTCCTAATGCCTTTCTGATTCCGATTTCCTGCTTTCGTTCAGTGACCGTTACAATCATAATGTTCATGATTCCAATTCCGCCGACTAAAAGGGAGATTGCGGCAATTCCTGAGAGCATAAGGCTTAGGGTTCCCATAACGCTTTGAACTTGCTCAATCATCGTCTGCATTGAGGTGATATTTACGCTTCCTTCTGTTCCTGATTTTTCTGCCATATAAGAGGTTAAATCTGTAACAAGGTCAGTGCATTTGCTTGCATCTGTCGCCTGTACCATAATCGTGTCTGCCGTCGGGTTTGGCTTGATTTTTTTTGAATAAAATCCACGGGGAATGTAGATTCCTGTCGTGGCGTCTTCCATTCCCGCTGACTGTTTTTTTAGAACTCCGGCAATCGTGAAAGCGAAGGGAACCTTTGAAGAAACTACGAGAACTCCCTTTCCTACGGCATCTCCGTCAGGGAAGAGAGAAGAAGCGACTTCACTTCCGATAATCATTTTTTGGCTGCCAGCAACATCGTCTGTGACGGTAAAAAATGAGCCAGTGTCTAGCTCAAGATTGTACATTTCTAAATAACCAGGCTCAATTGCCGTTGCGTTTGAGGTTACAGTCGTCTCGCCGTAAGAAATTGCAAAGCTTGCGGAATTTTTGTACCAGACCTTTTTGATATTTCTGACGCTGTTGAAGATGTCCGTTCTGAGAGCCTCGTCAAACTTCAAGGTGATTGCGTCTCTGTTTTTTCGCATCCAGCCGCCTGAAGAAACACTCACTAAATCCAGACCTGAAGAGCCGAACTGAGATTGAATGTTTTTGGTTGAGCTTTCTCCAATGCTCGTGATTATGATTACGCTCGCAACGCCGATGATAACGCCAAGCAGCGAAAGAACCGTGCGTGTCTTAGAGCGGGAAAAATTTCGTAATGAGTCGATGAAATCTTCTAGCATAATGTGTCCTCTTGAATCTGTCCGTCCAAAATGCGTACGCAACGCTTTGTGCTCGCTCCGATTCCGGGGTCGTGAGTGACGATTACAATTGTAGTTCCTGTCTGATTGATTTCGCTAAAAAGCTCTAAGACTGCCCGCCCTGTGGAGCTGTCGAGGGCGCCCGTCGGCTCGTCTGCAAGAATAATATTTGGCTTTGTGACGGTTGCGCGGGCGATTGCGACTCGCTGCTTTTGTCCGCCGGAAAGCTCGCTGGGAAGATGATTTACCCGCTCCGTTAAGCCCACTTTTTCGAGGGCGGAAAGTGCCATGTCACGGCGAAGGGAGCGTTCAATGCCCTGATAACGGAGGGGAACCATTACATTTTCAAGCACGGTCATTGTTGGTAAAAGATGGTATTGCTGAAAAACGAAACCGATTGTTTTGTTTCGGAGTTCCGCGAGCTCTTTTTCGCTCATTCGGGCGGTTTCTTTTCCGCCAATTTTTACGATTCCGCTCGTGGGGCGGTCAAGACAGCCAATCATATTCATACAGGTGGATTTTCCGCTTCCGCTTGGCCCCATTATCGACATAAATTCGCCTTGTTCGACTGCAAAGGAAATTCCCCGCAATGCGTGAACCTCTTGTTCGCCCATTGAATAAATTTTTTTTACATCCTGCATAAAAATAACTGGCTCTGACATAGACAACACTAAAAAAAACAAAGCAGGAAAATGTTACAGAATTATGGGTATCTCTAAAACTTGTATTTTACTCCGGCTGTTACAGAGTGTTTCGTTTCGTCTGTGTTTGTGCTGATTGTCCCAGAAATGTTTAGGGAAGCGTAATCGCTTGCATTTAACAGTATTGCCGGCGTGATTGTTGCGAAATTTTTGCCGTATTTTTCAGTGTTAGAGCTAAGATAAATTGACGCTTCTGTAGAAAGAGTTATGAGATTTGTCAAATCATACGAGATGGCACTCGTTATTTCTGCCCACATCTCTTCATCCTCAAAGCTTATGTATGAATAAGCGCCAAGAAGAAGCTTTTGAATGGCCGTAAATTCAATCCAAGGGACAAGCGTTGCGACGGCTTTTTCCCTCTTGTCATAAAAGCCTTCCAGAACAAAAATAAAGTCCTCAATGGCAGTTAATCCGACTGAGCCGTAAAAATACCCAGCCAAGGCCGCTCCGGTCGTAACAAAAAAGTAGTCATTCTCGTACTTTGCCGTAAAGCCAAAAAGATTTTTATTAAACTCTGTCTGACCAGAATTTCCATTTTGAAAGCCTTCCCCGTTACCGTCAGTTTGGCTTCCTTCATTTTTTTGGGAACTGTATAAATCTGTAATCTGAGCGGAAAGTACAAGCCCTTCAGTTATTTTTGGCGCAAGAACAAGCCTGATGCCTTTTCCTCCGTCAATTCCAGAGTCATCCCAGCCACTGCTTGTCGTAAATCTGTCTGTCAGGATGCCGCCTTCTGCAATAATTTGTGAATCCGCAAAATTCGCATAGGCCATAGCGTAGGGCACGCAGGAGTTCTTAAAAAAATTAGAAAGTCCGTCATTCTGGTATCGTAGGATTAGCCCGCCGAAGTTTTGTGTGTATGCTAAATCGAACCGAAGCCGTGTGTTTCCGCCAAAATAACCGCCGTTCATCCATGTATATGTTGAATATTCAGACTCGTCCGTGTATGCCGTTATACCTGTGCGAAGAAAACCTGAAAAAGATAAGCCTTCGAGGGATTCAGAAGCTTCAGAAAATGCCATAAAAGAAAGCACAAGGAATGTTGCGGCAAAGATAAGTTTTTTCATATTTTTAATTTAAAGATTTTTATTTCAGTTGTCAATGAAATCTGATTTTTACGGATTTTGTGACAATAGGGAAGGGGCTGACTGATAAGTATGAGTCATTGCCGTGCTTGCCCATGGGAAAGCCCCCCCCCGCCCGTGAAGGCGGCTTTCTTTCCCATGCCGTGTTTGCCTAAGAGGGCTGTGCGACCGCGCCGCTAAAAAGCACGGACTCCACAAACTGATATGTTGTTGCTGCTCTTGGAGAGGTCGTTGAGGAAGCCGTCGTTGAACCACACATTCCAAGCGTTGTTATTGTTGGAAGAATTCTGACTAGACGACCAGTTCTTGTAAAGTCTTTTAATGAAACGGGCGGGGTCGCCATATTCATTCGCCGTTCGGCACTTACCGCACGAAAGGAAGGTTTTCCGAAGCACGACGCCTCTTTTTGACCGCGGTGACTTTACCCTTTTACGCAAAAAGCTATCTCGCTCCATAACACCATAGCACTATGGATTCTGGATGGAAAATATAAAAAATTACAGCAGTTTCCTGAAAAGTTTTCCAACAACTATAACTATTTTTTATACAATTTGCTGTGACTTCCGATTCTGTAAACATATAATTCAAGGATATTTTCTTTTATTCGGTATATAAGAACCAAATCGGGGCGGATATGGCAGTCGCGGAAATCTTTGAGTTTCCCTAAAAGCTGATGGTCGTGATATTTTTCATCAAGGACTTCGCCTTTTGCAAGTTTTCGGATTACTTCCTTTGTTTCCTCTCGCTCATCTTCCGAAAGCGATTTTATATCTTTTTTGAAAGCAGATGATTTTGCAAGTTTGTATTTATAAACTTCCTCTTCCGCCATTCTTACAAATCTCCGAACATTTCATCAACAGTATTATACAATTTTAAAGTTCCATTTTTACGTTCTTTTTCCATTTTTTTTTCGGCTTTTAGGACAGAATTCACGGTCTTTTTTGAATAATAACCGTAATCATCAACAGAAACAGAAGCTCCGTCTAATTTTGCCATCGCCTTGAGGGCTTGTAAGAAAGTTCCGCTCGCATTGTTTATAACTACCGTCATATCAATCACCTCGCAGCTATATACTACCACACCCATGCGATTTTTTCAACGAACGCAAAAAAAAGGCAACTTCCCGCGGGGGAAATTGCCCTTTCTTTGCGAAAAAAATTCGCGCCCCTTTTCCGCCCCGAAGGTGCGGAAAAGGGGTTAAATAGTTGAATTGTTGAATCAGTCGCTTCCGCTCCCTTGTTAAAAAGCACGAACTGTACAAACCGATAAGTTGTAGAACTTGTAGTTGCCGTACAAGTAGCCGCCGCCGCCGCCGAAGAACCACGCGCCGTTGGCGCCGCTCGCAAAACACAGGCGTACCGTCGTATCATATGCGCACGTCGTTCCGCCCTTGGCGGTGATGGCCTTGTTTACGGGGTCGCTCGCGGTGCGGTTGACCTGCCTGTACAGCAGGAAGGCTTCCGCCAGGCCGCCCAGATGTCCGGTCCCCGGCTCAAATCCCGTCACGGCGCCGCCGACGGTCACACCGTCCAGCGCCGCGTCATGGTGTTGGAAGTCGTACACGATTTCGCCGAGCGGGTTGACGTGCGACACTTGGGCCAGATTGTCGTTACCGAAGCCGTATTGTTTCAGTCCGTAGCGGTTGACTGGATAGGCGCATTTAACCAGTTCATACCTCGCTTGCATATAGGCCATGTACGTTCCATAGGTAGCC
>CALGGS010000113.1 GCA_937915735.1 uncultured Treponema sp. | reverse complement strand
ACCCTGAATCCGACCCCCCACGAAAACATTCTCAAGGTCGCCTTGAGAATGTTTTCGTGGGGGTCGATGTTAAAGACTACCAACTGGATTTTATTATCCATACACAGCGACGTGGCGGTGGAGTCCATCACATTTAGCCCCTGATTGAGGATGTCGATGTATTTTAGCTGATTGAATCTTTTGGCTTGGGGATTTTTATTGGGGTCGGAGTCGTAAATGCCGTCGGTTCCCTTTTTGGCCATCAAAATGACATCCGCCTCTATCTCAGCCGCTCGGAGAGCCGCCGTGGTGTCGGTGGAAAAATAGGGATTGCCGGTGCCGGCGCCGAAGCCTTTGCCGTAGCTGGCGCCGAAGCCGTAGCCGTCGCCTTTGCCGGTGCCTTTGCCGTTGCCGAAACCGAAGCCGGTGCCGTAGCAGTAGCCGTAGCCGGACAAAAACTTTTCAAACGCTGATTCTATGCTTTCCATATTTTTACCGAATCAATAGTTTTTGCAGCTTCTTCCGTAACAGAAAGAATCTCGATGACGTTAAAGATTTCCACCTCGTCAACTGCAACGGGGAATTTGCAACTGTCAGGGGAAACAGTGCCAGTCTGTGCAAGCTGTGAAAGGCTTGCCGCCCCCACCCAGTACCAAAGCCGCCGGGCGTTGGTCATCACGACCCTGTCCCCGTCCTTTTCCTTGATTTCGCCGAAGAACACTCCGGCACCGTTCGCCCTGACAATCTTTCTTGTCTCCATTTTGTTTACCTCGCTTTGTGTGATGTTTATCGTGATTTCTCACGATTTCAAGAATAGATTACCGTGATTTATAATGATTGTCAACAGATTTTTATACATTTTTCGTGATTTTTAATGATTTTTTTAGATTTTTATACAAAAATAGTCGAAAATGAAATAATGAATGGGTTCTTGCAAAGGGTATTAGAAGAAATGGATTTTCTCCAAGTCTCGAAAGCCGAGCTTTCTAGGGCAATAGAAGTTCCTGACCCTACCGTCCGCTCATGGTTTAAAAAAGATTCCATTCCCGCCGCCGACACGGCCCTTAAAATCGCGGACTTCCTCAATGTGTCGCTGGAGTATCTTGTCACGGGAGAGAAAGACGAATCCAAAAAATCCGAACCTGAGCTTTCAGACTTTGAGAAGAATCTTCTGAAAGAGGCCGCCGGGCTCCTCCCGGAGGATAAGGTCGAGCTCATGGCATACATAGCGATGAAAAAATCACTTTACAGGGCGTTGAGGGGAGATAACGGAAAAATAGCAATCGTGAAAGACTGTTAAAACCCTCACAGACGCACAGGAAGGGGTCTAGAATCGATTCAAAACAAAAAATCGACAAATTACCCCACCGAGCCGAAAACAACGCGTATATGGTCATTTTCGGCACTTTGAGAATAAATGCGTATTTACGCAGTTTTTCTCAAAGTGGTTTAGACCATGATAAAAACATGTTTTAAACATGGCAAAAAAAGGCCGCCCCGAAAACAGTCAAAAGGGCGGCCTCGAACCATACAGAGGATTTATGACATGAAAAGATTAACATGAGGATTCCAGAAAAGCAAGGTGTGTATACAGAATTGTATACAGAACTGTGCACAAAATGCAGGGCAAAGGATTCTTTTCTTTTCCCGAAGTGGAAATAAAAACCTATGCAATATAAGGATTTATGAAGATAAATGCTCTCATACATTCACGCCTACCATGCATTTAGGATTCTTAATTCCTTATGTAGCAGAGAGATATTTTCAGACTGTAGACAATAAGGAGATACGAATGGGAAGATACAGGAAGCCTTTCACCCTCTACAAGCGGGGGAATTACTGGTATTACAAGACCTATGACTCTGACGGCTACCGCACAAGCGGGAAGACTACGGGGCAGACAAGAAAAAAACTCGCTGAGGAATACTGCCTTGAATTGCTGAAGATAAATCAGCTGGGTTTTGCCCGCCTCACCCTCGCAGACTATTCGGAGCATTTCTTTGACGATGACTCGCCTTTCGTGACAGACAGGGTGCACCCGCTCGCTTATTCTTCTTTAAGGCAGCACCGTCAATATCTGAGGCTCCATATCTTGCCCGCCTTTGGCTCAAAAAAATTACAGGAAATATCTTTCTCCGACCTGAAAAACTTCCGGCAGAAACTCCTGAAAGACGGTTTGAAAGCGAACACGATTAACGGCATATTCCAGACATTCAATGCGATTATGAAATTCGCTTTTCTCGACAACAAGATAAACAAGAATCCCCTGCAAGGATTCGGCAGTCTCCCCCGCCCTAACAACAGGGATTCTTTCAGACGGGAAGAAGTCGTTTTTCTTTGCCAGCAAGCCCCGGAAGAGCTGCGGCCGTTCCTCATTCTCTTAGCCCTTACAGGAATGAGGCTCTCTGAATGCTACGGAGTGACACAAGCCGACATCAAGGAAGACGGTGATATAGCCTATATCGAGCTTTCCCGCCAGCTCACGGAAATAGGGACTTACACGCCACTGAAAAACAAGGGGAAGCGAATCATACCGATAGCACAAGAATTGATTCCGTTGATTCAGAAATGGACTTTCAACCATGCGAGAATAAAGCATGTAATGAAGCCCATTATAAGAAGCCTTGATAACTGGGAGGAAAGGGGCTTGTGCCTGCACTCTTTCCGGCACTTTTTCATCACGGACACGAAAGCAAGCGGGCTGAATCCTCTTTTCGCTGAATCCATTGCGGGGCACTCACTGGGAGGGATAGAAGCCACCTATACGAACTTCCACGCAAAAGACTTGCAGTCAATCATCGAATGGCAGAAAGACCTATTCAAAGAAATAGAAAATTTAATTGACAAATAAGCGATAAGGCTTTATTCTGAATGTGTCTATGAGACCGTTTTTCTATCTCCTCGATGAAAAATGAAAAGGCCAGCTTTTTAAGCTGGTCTTTTTTTTATCTGTTCAGAATGTAATAAGTGATTCCACCGGCAATAACGCTCGCAGAAATCGTTATCGCAGTGTTACGCCAAAACTCTTTTTTCTTTTTTTCGGTCTCAGCCTCTAGCCTTAACTCGTTCGATAATGTCATGTATTCGTTGCGCTGACTCTCCAGCTTCTTCGCTGATTCTGTCAGCTCGTTTACTTTCAGCATCATTCGGTCGGTCTGAGTTAGAATCTCTGTCAGCTCGCTTTCCGTTATCGTGTAGCTTTTTTCCGAGAAACACGGCAACAATGAAAGCACCGACACAAGAAAAAACAAAACCGATTTTTGAAAAAATGTCTTTAGCACTCATCTAGCTCCTCGAAAACTTCTCTGCAAGAAGATTCAAATCGACAGTCCCGAATATTCCCATGACCGAGAAACCAACGATACAGAGCTCGTTAATCTCGCAGTTCTGGAACACTCCGACCCATTTCAGCACCGAACCGACAAGCACAACCGCCGCACCCGTGATTTTTGCGACAAGTGAGACGGTCTTAGCTTTCAGCTCCTTTTTCTCTTCGCCTTCCGTCATTTCGAATCCTTAACGAAAAGCGAGCAGATTTCAGTGGTTGCGGTCTCCGCAATCCCGATTGCGCCGATAATGGCGGGCGTGAAGGCTGGCTCCGCATAAGCGACCACGGCCGAGGCGATAGCGGCGATTCCGCCGGAAACGCCGACAACAAGATTAAATGTTTTTTTGCTCATCTTTTTTCACTCCTTAAAGATAGCTATGAATATAACCGCCACCACAATAAGGACGGTAACGATTCCTACCATGTGCGCCCCCCGTGGAACCGAAGGACACCGAGAAGATTGTCTCTTTTTCTGACAGCCACTTTTGCGCCGTCCTGCTTGAAGCCGTCCTGCTCAAAAACGACGATTACATCATTGACCGAGTCATAACCGAGGCAGATAGCGACATGCCCGTATTTGTTGGAGCTGGTCGCTCCCCACACGCACACATCCCCGATTTCGGGGCTTGCGCCCTTGATTCTGTCAAAGTATTTGCATTCTGCCGGAAGGTCGGAATATTTCTCGAAGAGATCTTTAGCCCCCCCGACGGCCCCGGTGTGTCCCGCACGGAGCACATCCTTGCAATACTGGCGGAAAAGGTCGACGCACTGAGCCCCATAGGCTCCGTCAAAGTCCACCTTCTGGCCGTGGTATTTGTTCACGAATTGAATTAAGTCCATAGGGTTAATTAGTCGAAAAGCGTTTCTTTCGGTCTCACCCGCTCCCACAAATCTCTCTGATGTCCGGGAATAAAAAGTTTCTCGTCCGCCTTTTTTTCGGAGCCTGAACTTAATGTAACGCTCTTTTTGACTTGGGCAATGCAGATGAAGTCTTCGGGCATTGAGTATTCAGAGATAATCACGAGCTCTTCCTGCTTCCTTGCCCATTCGTAGAATTCTTCGTGATTGAATCCGCCGATATATCCATCCGTGCCTTTATAGGGAATGTCGCAGTATATGAGCGAATCGGAAAGAATCGTCACCGCCTTATAGTCGCCCCGTAAAACTTCCAGGCTTTGCAGGCTTTGCAGGCTTTCCAGTCTTTGCAGGCTTTCCAGTCTTTGCAGGCTTTCCAGGCTTTGCAGTCTTTGCAGGCTTTCCAGGCTTCTTAACCGTTTTTTCAGCTGGGCTAAACCTACAGAGCCGTGTATAAGATTCTCAAAAACACCTTCTTTTTTGTATTGCCTGTATTTTTTAATCTCATCTTGCGAAAACTCAAAACATTTTTGAGCCCACTCAATGTATTTTTTCTTCCATTCGTCCGCATTTTTAGCTACCGTGATTCTGTCGGCTTTATCCGTCTCGATTCCGAATTCACGCAAAAGCGAAAAATCATTGAGAACCCTCGCATAGTGCAGGGCTTTTTTCCACGGCTCGACTTCCTTCGAGTAAAGATAATCGTCGCCGTTGTTCCCGAAGCTCCAGCAGTACCGGATGTATGGCTCACTGTCTTTCAGAGTGTAAAAATCCTCACGGCTTATCCACCGCTTCTCATTCCCGAACTTGCCCGCTATGGCTTCAGGGAAAACCGAGGGATAGTCCGAGATGTCGTTAGCCGTGAATGTCTCGAACTTTCCGGAAAGCATGGCGCCGTGAGTGACCGAGCAGCCGCCAGCAAACATGTCGTAAAAATGTGTTTTCTTAGGGAATCGGCTCATAAGGAAAGGAATGATTTTATTCTTAGAGCCCTTGTAAGGTAAGCCGTATCTCATTCTTCTATGTTCAGTTTTGTCTCTATTCTGACGATTGATTTCTGGATTGAAATTAAGGTCTCCGTGACTTTCGCAAGCTCAGATTCGTTCTCTTTGTCCAGAGCCTCGATTTTCTTTGACATCTCTGAGTGGTCTTTGCAGAATTTCTCCACTTTTTCCTTGACTGTTGTCTCAAGGTTAGCGAGCCTTGAGGCGAGGGTGGCACCCTTCCACACAAGCGTAAGGAGCGGAAGCATATAGATGATGGGAGCGATGAAGTCTTTGATTTCCATAAATAAAATTAGTCAAAGATTTTCACATAGAAAACATTGCGGTCTTTGACCTCATCGTCTTTAAGGATTGAATCATAAGGGAACATTTTTTTTATGAAATTGTAGCGGGTCATGTCTCCCTCTATCCTGATGTATTTGATTTCCTGCACCTTGCACCAGATCCGGAACGCCCGGAAAATCTCGCACAATGTGTAATCCGGTTTCCGCCACTTCTTCATTATGACATTTCCCGACTCCTGCACGGCGAAGAGATACCCGCTTATCTGCACGAACTTATCCGTATCGGAAGGGATATAATCTTTCGTTTCCTCGTCTTCCGGGAGCAAGTCCCATATCCTCTTGAATTCTGTTTTTGTCATACTGTTAATTAGGCTAAAGCTGCACTTTGTTTGAATCCAAAAAATCCAAAATCGGGGAAATCACAACTAATTCCCGAAAAAGAAAGCCCCGGATTCTTCCGGGGCTTTTCGTTTTAACTCGTGTTTTAACTCGTTTAACTCAGCTTTTCGAGTTAGATTTATTTCTAACTCGATATAACCTAGTTAAGGATTGCGACACCGTTGACTGACGGGTTTGTCACGACAAACGAGCCGTAGAAGTTGAGGGCAACAAGAGCGGCTGCCCCGTCTGCCGTGTCTGTTCCCGGTGTGATTGTGAACATGTCGTCGACAAGAAGCTGATACGGCTTGTCCTGGACTGTAGACTCGCCGTTTACTTCCGGCTTGCCCGCCTCGTTTCCGCTCACTCCGTCAGCGATTTTGTCTGCGTTGGTGTAGGTCCACAATGCGATTGTGTCGCTCGAGAGGATATAAGCAGTTCCTTTCGGACAGTATGGAGAGTCGATAACATTCTCGACCCAGTTTGTAGCGACTGAGAATCCGACACCCTCACGGCCGAGCTCTGACTTGCTCTTGCCCTTTCCGCCGTCGACCTTCGTGAAGTAGGTCTTCTGGTCGATTTCCTGAGAGAGTGCGAGATAGTCCTCGTCGTTCATTACGATTTTGTCGCAGAGTGAGCCCTGCCGGCGGAGCGCGAGGATTGCGCGCTCGATTGTCTTGTATTTGGCCTCACCGCTTGTTGCGGTTGTGACTACACCTGCGAGGCGGTCACGGGCTGTTGAACGGTTTACGCCGAAGAATGAGTCAGTTGTTGCGACTGCTCCGGAAGGAAGCCAGCCTGCAAGTCCTACCGGCAAGAGGCCGTTTCCGTTTGAGTCGGTACATCCGGCGATACAGACAACAGAACCGCTTGCGATAGTTGCCGCAGTGTCTGATGTACAGTTTACGGTTGTTCCGTTGATTTTGTTGACGGTCAAAGTGGCGTCAACAGTTGTTGCTCCGGCTGTTGCCTTAACCTCAAGCTGTGAGCCGATGTCAATTCCCATGATTGCGTACTGTGGGAATGTGATGTCATTCTGGTCATCAGCTGTCAAAGTGATTGAAGCCGATGTGGTAAAGAGCTCCCCGTGTCCTGTTCCGTAGAGAGCCACGGCCATTGTCTTTCGGAAGCTCTCAGCGCTTGCGAAGAACTTAGCGGCAGCAACATTGATGTAAGCGCCACGGAGCGATTTAGAAGCAAGAAGCTCCTTATTGTTGAATACACAACAAGAGAACATCTGACCCGGTGTTACCTGGAACTCCTTAGCCTGTGCTGTCTTTGTTGCGAGTGCTTTGGCTGTGAGGAAGTTCGCGGAGACTGCACCGCCGCGAGAATAGAGGGCTGAGAAGTTAGCCTGTTTACCCTCAACTCGTTCCTTTTTGATTTCTTTCAAAAGAGGGTCATTGCGGTAAAGAAGATTCTGCAAGCCGTCTTTTGCGTAGTAGGTTTTGAGCATGGCCAAGAGGCCAGCGTCAGTTGAAATTGCCATAGATGGAAACTCCTTTTATTTTTTTTTATTTTGAAGCGTATGCCTCAAGTTCTTTTGCAAGTTCAGGGTCAATTTCTGCTTCATCAGCGCCGCCCTCAACATCCGTTTTTTCTTCCGCTTTTTCCTCTGTGACGGTCTCTTTCTTTCCGTCTCCGTCGGTGTCAGCCTTTACCTCAACTCCTTTCTCATCTGCCTTGATTTCGACTTCTGATTCCGGAGGAAGCCCCAGCTGTGCCTTGATTTTTGCGACATAATCAGCGATTCCGCTCTCAACGCCCTCGACATACTTGTCCATGTCGATAGCCGATTTCTCTTCGTCGCTCATGCCCTGCAAGTCATCCCATGCGGCGCGTGTTGTCGAGTAATCGGGCGAGTTGAGGGAACTTTTCATCAACTCGTCGTACTTGCCCAGCCGTTCGCCGTATTTGTCGTTGAACTTGTTGAACTGCTCCTCGTTGTAGTAAGCGATAGACGGCTCAACAATCTGTTTTGTGACAAGCTCATTGACTGCCTCAATCTTGTCATTAAGGGCGGCAACCTCTTCACCACGCACTTTCTCTTGTTCCACAAGGAAAACGAGCGTTTCTTTGATGGTGTTGATTGCTTCCTTGATTTCAGAAAGTTCATCCATACAGTTTTACTCCTTGTAATATAATTAGTTGTTTATATAGCGTATGATTTTTTATACACTCCCCAATTCACCGTTGTTAGCCACCCCCGTCTGCATGGGGTTGGCTACTGCCTCGTCTGTCATGTTGAGATTGTTTTCCGTTCCGTTCCCGAACTCCTCATTGTTCTGATGGGAATAAGCGTTGTTGGATGTGACATCCTGCGACTGTGACTGCTGCTGGATTGCGTTAAGCTCGCCCTCTTTTTCCTCAACGGCTTCAAAGAGTTTCTGGAGTTTCTCTATGTCCTTTTCGTTGGAATCAGTTCCGCCTTCTGCCGCTTTCAACGACAACTGCATGTTTACAACCTGCTCTTTAATCATCTCGAACGGGATGTAATCGGGGATGTCGAACTTGTCCTCATAGATACAAGCGTCAATCAATGTCATGGTCGCATTGAATCCGTTGTTTGCCGCCGAATATCCGCGGTTGATGTCGGGGAGCTCCAGAAGGGATGCGATTTGCGTGGCGGGGATAATTCCCGCTTGTGCGAGCGTTTGCAGCTGCTTGAGCTTTTCTGACGGGTCTTTTGACAGTGAGTCAGCGCAAGAGAACTGAATGCGCATCTTGTGAAATTCTTTCTCAACCTCGCCCCAAGTGATACGGAGCGAATAGCGGGAAGGCTCAATGATGTCTTTATGTGCGGAAAAAACCTGCACGGCAATCTTTGCGACATCGACGAACATCTGAATATACTGATCCAGCAACACCTGAAAGCGGTCTGACTCAATGTCCGCCTGTGTCGCAAGTGCCACGCCCGAATCAAGGCCTGCGGGCTTTTTCCCCTGGGCTGAAAGCTGGGAGATTCCGACCATGTTGTAGGCTTTCTCTACAAGGTTATCGAGCAAAGAAATATACTGATTGGAAATAAACTCAGGCGTTGCGACCTCTACCGGGCGGTCATTTACCGGCGCATTGTACTGCACGATATTCCCCACCCTGTTGTTAAGCTGCCCGACCTTGATGTTAGAGGCGTTCGGAATAAAAAAAGTTAAGGCGGGATTCAGCACGCTTGCGTCTGAGATTCGCTTCATGAGCTCGTCTATCTCAATCTGTATTCCCCTGAGCATGTCGGAGACGGAAAGCGTACCTGTTCCCACTACTGGAGCCGTGTATCTGATTACCGTTACCGGGATAACATCAAAATCAATTTCTTTTATCTCCCGGATGTTACGGTTTACGAGAATTGCCTTTGTCTTTGTCTTCGAGTCATAGAAGTAGCCGATTGTGATGTAAAGCCCTTCTTTCTCCTCTTCGGTGAGAAGGTCATAATCTGATTCTTTCAATGCGTCTACAGAGGCGTTAGGGAACTCGATATAAACGCTCTTGAAGTCGTTCTTCTCGACCTGCCTTGTGTAGACATTCCAGGGCGCAAGGTTCTTTACATCGCCCGTGTCCTCGTCAATGAAGATGTAGCCCGAATCAAAAATACAAGCGTCACGCAATGCCTCGACAATCTTTGCGGGGGCTTTTTTCTCCTCGAAGAAATAATCAAAGAACACCTGCAACTGCTTGCAAATCTGGATTGTCTTGAATGAGCCGTTCACTGTGTTCACGAACGGGCGGCAATGAGCTGTCGCAATCTTTGACACCACGGCGTCAATGGCGCTCTTGATGATGTTCAGCTTCGGGACTGTCGAATCCTCTGAATAGACATCATCATAGAATCCGACCGGGAAAGGGACCCGGGCTTTGAGATCTGCCGCCGGGCACTGATTGTAAAGCATGTAGTTATTCTGATATTTCGTATACTTTACGGAATTATTGGAGAGCAAATCATTTATTCTTTTGACGACTGCCTGTCTTTCAAGTTTTGCCATACTGATAATTAGTTGCAGGGGTGTATAAAAAAGTAGACAGAGCCAAAAAGGGCTTTATAGGGCTTGTTTTTGTGTCGGTCGGGTAATTTGTCGGATTTTGTGAGAAATCCTCTCTGAATCAATCCTCGTGCGTCTGTGAGAGTGTTTTCGGGGCAAAAAAAATGAGTTGCCAAGGATTTTTTGACAACTCAATGAAAATTACTGCTTAGCCGGAATCTGCTGTAACGGCTGCGCATTGCTCTGTGTCGGCATGGAGCCGATAACAATCCTGTTGCTTATGGCCTGCTGGCTGCAAGCCGTTTTAAGGTTTTTCTCCGGCTTCTGAGTGTATTTTTTCACATCGAATGGAAGCATGTCTTACCCCCTCAGTTTGGAAAGATAGTAATCAAAATCTTTGTTGATTGCCCCGCCGGCGTAGCCGAGCTTTTTCTGTACCGTGACAGCCTCGTCAGATTGTGTCATGTGCACGATGTCCGAGCCGTCGTCTTTCTCTGTAGTCAGCTCGTTCTTTGTCGCATACACATTGTCATTCGGGTCGAGCTGGATCTCAGAGCCGTCAGCACGCACGATTTTCTGGGGGATTCCCCTAGCCTTGATAATACCGTCCTTTACTGACGGGACTCCGCCGACGACACCGCCTGTCATAACACCGCCAACTGTAGACGCGACTCCCTCAACCTCATGCAGAATATTCCGCAAATAACTGCCCGCTTTCTCAATATTGTAGGTTTTCCCGTCACTTGAATACTTGATGCTGTTGAAGTTATTCAGTGCGTTTTGTGCCTCGATAAGTTTTTCAGCGGTTTCGCCTGTAACCTTTGCCTGCAATTCCTTGATTCTGTTCTCAATCTGTTTAGCCTGTGTATCAAGCATTTTTTGCTTTGCAGATTCCGAGAGATTCGTTTTTTCAAGGTTTGCATAAAGGTTTTTAACCTCGTCTGCGCTCATGTTTAAGCTCATGGCCCTAAGCCTTGAAGAAAGAACATCGGGATTGTCTCCGTAAAGGTCAACGAGTGCCATGAGCTCATCCGTGGCCTCCTTTCCTTTCTCCTTCCTGTAGGCCTCCCAGAACTCCGCTGCCGTGGTCTTTGCCTTTGCGTTCTGCTCGCCTTTAAGGACTGTCTCAAGTTCGTTTTCCGTATATTTGTCGATTGCCTGCTTGAAGTCCCACGGAACACCATTAAAACTGCTGTGCTCGAATCCTGCCTTTGCTCCAAGCGTGACATTGGCGCCGATATTCGCAAGGGCCGAGCCGACAAGGGCGACTTTCTGCCCCCATGACAAATCACTGCTTGAAAGGATTTTGAGCCACGAGGGGTGAGTGCTTGCCCATGACTTCAAGAAAGCTGATGATTTGTCGTCAATCTCCTTGTCTCTTTCTGCCTGCTCGATTTCTTTTGCGGTTTCTGAGAATGTGACATCTTTCTTTTCGGGTGTGATTTTGAAGGCGATGTCTTTCTTTTCCTCTTTCTGTTCCTTTTCTTCCGGGAAGATTTCAGAAACGATTTTTTTCTGCTCGTCGCTGGTCTTGCCTTCCATCTGCTTCAATGCGTTTTTAGCGGCAAGCTCAAGCCCCCTAATTTTGAATGCGGATTCTTCTGTTTTCGGCTCTTTTTTTGCCTTGTCTATTGCCGCCTCAATCTTTATCGACGGCAAGTTATCAGCCTTTGACATAGAGCCCTTTTCGTTTGCCGTTCCTGAGTTTTCATTTTTAAGGCGCTCATAATATCCTTTAATACTGTTCTGAAAAACTTGATTGCCTTCATAAAATTTTCTGTTTGTTTTATCAACGGTATCAAGAAAAGAATTCCATGCTGTGTCTTTGTCTACGCCTGGATTCTTTGAGTAAAAATCAAGCATGAAGTTTTTAGCATCTTCAAGAGTCGGTTTTTTTGCCATTCTTTTATTCCCCCTTCCCCATGAGTTCTTTGATAGCCGTCTCAAGCGTTAACACCCGCCTTGAAAGCTCCGCTATTGCCGCCGTGTTCGCCATTGTCAGATGTCTTGTGTCCACCGCAAGGTTTCCGTTCTCGTCGGGTGACACCGTGCTTTCAGTTGATTCTGTCCCCGCAAGCTCCTGGGCAATGACCCCGGTATGCTCCTTGTCGTCAACGCCGTTTTCCCCTTTGTATTCTTCCTGCGCTTCCGGCTTGTATTTGAAGTCAATCGCCGAGATTTTGGCGAAGTCCTCAATGATTCGGTCTGAAATGGAATCCCCGAAAACCTCTTTCAGTCGCTCGTCAGAGTCCAGCACCGAGCTGAAATTAGCTTTCAGTCCGAACGCCTTGTTTCCGTCCTTGTTGAAGGCGGAATAGGCCTTTTCCATATCCATGGAATTAAGGCTCTCTGATTTCGCCTTATCCGTAAGGTTTTCATTTTTCAAGGAATCGGCTTTAAAAGTAACTTCTTTTTCGTCTGTCTCTGTTTTATTGGCTGAGGCTCCGACTTTTTCCGCACCCGTGTTTACAGCCTTAACCCCGGTGTTTCCGCCCGAATAAGGCTTAGCCGCACCCTCGAATCCGCCGCCAATAGCGCCGAGAATAGCCTTTGCTATCAATGCTCCCGCCATTATTTACCACCCTTGAGCCTTGAAAGAAGCTCTTCCCGCCGTTTGTCGCAGTCGGTCTTTGCATAGATTACTTTCTTTGATTCATCAGAAAGCGCATTTGCAGCGCCTGTGAACACTCCGCCCACGGCACCCATTGCGGCACCGTATCTGTTGGAATCGCTCTGATATTTATTGCTGTCTTTCTGTGACGCGCCCTGCAAAAGAGCCTGCTGAGCGTTCAGCGCATTGCTGTTGGCCGTCTGAATATTGCTCAATGTGTTTGCATAACTGTTTGAGTAATTATTTTTGTATGAGCTCGCCCTTGCGGCCGCTCCTGCCTGCGCCGCCTTCGCCCTTGAATATCCGGCGTTCCTCGCGAGATTTTGAGCCGCCGCTCCCTCGCTTTCCGCCGCTTCCTTTGCCTGCACCTGCGCTTGTCTTGCAGCCGTGTCCGCGTATTTATAGGCGTTTTCGCCTGAGTATTTGTCCGCGAGTTGCTGGTAACGCGCGGCCGCCGAATCATAATTTGAACTGGAATATTTTGGAGCACTCATTTTTTTTCGTTTCCTTTCTTAAAATTAGTTAGATTCTTTTTGTTGTTTGATTTATCGCGCCCTGCGCCGTGCCTATCTTCAAATCCGCGATCTCAAAATCAGATTTAATTTTAAGCTTGAATCCCCTGCATTCCTGTAGTTTTGGCTGATACTTAATCAGACATTGTGAAAGTTCGTTAAAATCCGATTGCTTGAGTTTTAGCTTTTTTTCTTCCGCCTTGATGATTTTCTGATTCTGCAGAGCCACTGCCTGGACCGTCACCTCCCCTGTTGCAAGGGACATCAGGTTATCAACCGTCAAATAAACGCAATCATTGATAAGGTTTTTCTCGCTTCCCGTGTCCCCATAGAATTGAGTCTCAATCTCAATAGGTAACGGCGTAATCTCATTTTCGAGATAATTACCATAAGAAAGAGAAGACTTTATGAGCGAATACATCACGCCGTTTACAATGATTGTGCCTTTTGACTCGTCTATGCTCCACTGATTTATTTTCCCCGATTCTATCAAAATGTATTGGTCTTCAAAGAGTACCAGGAAAGCCGTGTCAAGGTTCACGATAACGACATTTAGCGAGGAAATTAAAAGCGTGTCTACTTGTCCGACTCCAGAATAGACACGGAACTGTGGTTTATAGTTTTCAAGGGAAATCAATTTCTGCATGGAGTTGTCACCGACAAACATATATACCGCATTATCAAAAATACTGTAAAAAAAAGCGCATTTCGTTGAATATCCGATATATTGCATTAAGTAGGTATTACAGACATAAGCGCCGGTATAATCTACAATCCTGTTTGGCTCTGCTCTGTACGTATATTCAACGCCATTAATGATAAAAACAGCGTCTCCGGTCTTAATCGGCTCAACTTCCGTTTTATTCAGATATACAAGCACCCATGCACCGCCCAACGACGCGGCCGTCATGCCGACGTAGCTTCCGCTGGGTCTGTTGATAATAACTGATATTGTGCTCATGTTAAAAACTGAGTCGAGCAAGGCCGGGATTTCCTGATATTCATAAACCGTATCAGGAATCGTGAATATATTCCCCGAATCCTTTTGAACAGTGAACCCGTCGACTGAAAGATAGCCCTGTTTAATAAGACTCTGCTCAGCACTGTCGCGGGGCGGTGTTTCCGAAAAAAACACATCATATCGCTGTTTTTCATCCTGTAAGTTCTGATTCAAATATTGCGGGCAAGTATAATTTGTATCCACATAGAACGGCGTTATAGAGTCGGGAACTGAAATATAAGTAAGCGCGTAATAATAACCGTTAAGAGAATGGCCGTACTCCCATGTGTCAGTGTTTACTTTTGTGCCGCTGGCTGTGTAAACAATGCTCTCTCCATCCCAAGTCATGCCGGCGGAATACGCTTGAATCGTGCTTGTATCCGGGCGGACTGCGACTTTTTGCAAGTTAGGCGCAAGTTGCGCCGACACGCTCAATACATCCTGGAATGTCTGCCAATTATTGTTTAATCGTGATGTTATTTGGATTTCATACCAATTATCATAATTGATGTACCATAAAGCGCGGTCATTCCAATCGTCGCAAGAACAGAACCAATCGTTTCCCGCCGAATAGAAAGCGTTAAGATATGAGACTGTATTGAAAATGAAAAAAACATTGTTCAAGGATGTCACGACATCCTCGAAATTGGTCGCCGTTTGAATTGAAATCCTGTAATAATTCGAGCCGTAGTGATAGTAAATATATGTGTCGTTGTATCCGTCAATATCCGTTACCGTGCCACTTGTCTCGTTGCCCTCCAGCTCGTAAAGCATTTTATATTCATGCGCAATATTCGCGGCCTTATTGTTTATGAAGTTTATAGCCCATTTTCCATATTTTTTGGAGTAATTAAAGATAGTTTTCGCATACTCTTCTTTTGGTAATGTGTAGACTTTTGTAAAGCCTATAACATCTGTATCGAGAAAAAACTCTAAATCCCATTTTTTTACGCCCGCATTATCTTGATTCGATTCTTTCTTGAAATTAAAAGCCGGGCTTTTGTTCTGCCCTGGGCTATAAGTGTTTGTATTGCCTGAATTAAAAAACACTTTCAGCTCGTTCGGGCTGTAGCCTGAGAACCAATTGTAAATGCTGAAATAAATGTTATTGTTGACTACGAACACATCGTAATACAAATACTGATAGCCATAATCAATCTTTTTCCGGAGTGTGCCGAATGCGCCACTATTCTGGGCAAAAACTAACGTGTCAAAATTAGCAAAATTATCCGATACTGTAAGCCACCTATAAGATAAAGAACTGTTGAAATAGCGAGTTTTAGTTGCGATATTGTAGATATATGCCTCTTTGTATTTGCCCCCCTGCGCATTTTGAAGATATATATACACATATCCCGCTGGCAGATTAAAAGAAAAGGTAGGATGCTCCCAAGTTGTATCAGTGAACTGATAAGAAAAATTATAGCCACTGTCTCTGTGAAAAAAAGCAATGTAACCAATCCTTCTTCCAGAAACTAAAGATACAGAAAAACTGTCGTAAAGATTTAAATTAGAATCATAAACTTTAATATTCGGCTCTGCCGATAAATCAGCGACAAAATAATAAGTCCCGATTTTCTCGACAGTACAAATATTATCATTTTTCCCTAAAAGTTTGTTTTTTAAAAAAACAGCTTTGTTGTCAGATTCCGGATACGGATTTACCACCTTATTGAGAGTTTCCGCATCCCATGCCGTACTGCTCACCGATTCCAGCTTGTAATATTGCCGTGAAACTTTCCCTATAAGGGTTCCCTCTTTATACACATCAAAATAATCACCGTTCACCACTCCGCGAACACCGCCGCCTATTTCGCCGGTCCCGATATATCTTTTCCACCAGTTCACCTTCCGTTTGTTGATAAAGAGGGAGTTATCTTTTTTGAATCCCTCATAATCGTGTATGTCAGCCTGGAAATTTGTCAAGTCACAGCCGCCGAGAAGTGGGATTTTCCGAATCAATGAGTCATTAGCCATTTCTTGCCGCCTTTAAGTTTTCAATCTCTTTTCTTAACGCTTCAATTTGCTTCTGTATCTGCATCAAGACCGCGTTTATTTCAAGAAGCGTCAGATTTTTCACGACCATATCCGCCCCCCCTTGTTGCAAACATTTTTTATTATGAAAAACTGATTGGAATCTCGTGAAATCGAGTCAAAAAACTGGTTACATTCAGTTTCATATTTCCCCGACAATTGGGTAATGTCTCCCTGCTGTTTTATCTTGAATGAGATAGCGAGCAGATACGCCAAAAGTGTAAAATAAATATTGTTCGGATACTCGAAAAGAGTATTAAATCCGAATGTCTGCTTGTAATATTTTCCGTTAAAGTAAGAGATAATATTATCCGCATCCACAAAACAACAGAATGAATAAAGGTTAAGCGAGAACCGTTCAATCACCGAGCCTAAAACCCGCTCTATATAACTGGCGTTCTGCGTTGCCAGATAAAGACCGTCTTCACGGCAATAAAAAGAAATGTCCTCAATGTCCTGCAATGAGCCACCATTGAAAAGCACTTCCTCAAAATCCTTATTAAAAAGTTTCCCCTCTCGGCTCACAAAATAAAGAATGTTTTCAGCCTTGTCCATGAAACAAATTGCGTAATTCGACAAATCAAGGTCAGTTTCCACGGCGTCAAAAGTGACTTCATTTCCCTTTACGATAAAAGGCTTTTCTGCCCTTGTCTCCACGAGATTGCCATTGTAAGAATAAAAATCGCCCTCAAGGCTGAGGAAGCCGTTCTTGAACTTGAGCCCGTCTATTGTCAGCTGATTTATCTGAGTCTCGCTTGCGTAATCATATAAACAATCATCCGCATCAATATACAGTTCATCATCAAGGATCACTTGTGGCTGTGTAGGAAAGTCCCGCTGTGTTTTTATTCCGGGGTTAAAAAAGATAGTCTTTGGCGCCGGATAATATTCGAGCGTGACATCTACATCGTCATATTCAAGCGATAAAAGCAAAACGTTGCTTGTAATGCTGTAGCCGCGCAATTGAGACGCGTTTATCCGCTCTATCTGTTGCTTCGAGCTCGTCACATAAAGGGCGGAAAGCTGATAGAAATCTTTGGGGAGTCTCAAGCCGTCATAAGCAGAGACTTTTTTTATGAAAGTCCTGTCGCCCGCATTGATTATTTTTTGGTAAAGCGATAGCCAAGCCTCATTGATTAAGGCTGATTTTTCAGAATCTGAAATGAAATCTGAATTCTGTAAATCCGCCAGCTGTTCCGCCCTTTCAATTATGTCTTTAGCCGTGTATTTAATCATACATCTAATTAGTGTCTCTTAACGCCTCCGAGCTTGTCAGCCCATTTCTCCCAAGGCAAATTATAGTAATTGAATCTATCTTGTATGGCCTTTATGCGGAAGACAAGGTTTCCAGCTACGGAAGGCAAGCCGA
Organism: uncultured Treponema sp.; assembly: GCA_937915735.1. Taxonomy (GTDB): domain Bacteria; phylum Spirochaetota; class Spirochaetia; order Treponematales; family Treponemataceae; genus Treponema_D. Next base: position 1,817 of record CALGGS010000113.1, on the reverse strand, counting down.
TTAAGGGAAGATAAAGCCAGCCTAAAAGCCTTGACTGTCTCTGATGTCCTTTTTCGTGCAAGACCGTTCTCTCATCGAATGAATAGCCGTTCACGATGATGTAATCACCGAGCGACACGCTGGAGAAGAATGTCTTGTAATGCGTCCATATTGCCGGATTGCCGCCAAAAGTCGGCTTGTATGCGTCCAGTAATATAATAGCGGCAACCCCCAATAAGTTTTGGGGGAGCTGCCATAAAAAAAGAATTACTTTCATTTTGCCTTCAGGATAAGTACCGGGCTTTTTTCCAAAACCTCATAATCAGAGTATTTTTTCTGATACTCTTTTTCAGTAATTACATAAGCGGTTTCTGACTGTCCGTCACGGATGCGGAAATATACGCTTTTTTCTTCCTCTCGCTCTTTTCTTTCAATCATCTCTTCTTCGTTCATTCCTGTTTCTCCTTATGCCGCAACAATCTGAATCGCATTTGCCGCTGTCTGCTTGATGTTGTACGGGATTATGTTTCCCGCCATTACCGCCACCGTCTGGGCGCTGGTTGGAGCCGTCCCCGCAAGCACCCTGTATTTCTGTATTGCGCTTGAGCCCGTGCCGTTGACATTGAAATTAAGTCTTAGCACCCCGTCTTCAAAATGATTGTAATAATAATAGTTCCCCACCGTGTTGTACTGGAAATCGTTCCCCACCGTGTTGTACTGGAAACTGTTCCCCACCGTGTTGGAGTAGAAACCGTTCCCCACCGTGTTGGAGTAGAAATAGTTCCCCACCGTGTTGGAGTGGAAATAGTTCCCCACCGTGTTGGACTGGAAACCGTTCCCCACCGTGCTGGAGTGGAAATAGTTGCCGATAAATACACTGTTACTTAATGATAATACATTCGAACTTTTATATATTCCGAATTTATTTTTATAGACTGAGCCAAGCAAAGAAGCGTCCGTCGTCTCACTCGTATCATCCGCTAACTGAGAGAATGTATAAAAATACTTGCTTTCGCCAGAATTCAACACGAATAAATCATATTCGTCATCCACCTTCCACCAGCCATTATCGCTATTGGAAAGTTCAACCGTTGTCGCCGTAGTATCATACCAAGTCGATGAGTTATCATCTATCGCTTCTTCCGCACTGCCATTTGTTATCCCTCCCCACCTTAAAGATGTGACGGAAGAAATATTTGAGTTCAAAACATTTACAGAATTAGCCCACTTTGCGCTATTTACAAGATACTTTGACACTTTATAACGCAAAAACTGAATGTTCTTAAAATCATACGGCAAATCATTTTCTTTTTCGTCAATCAGCCTGTAAATGACGCCTTTGCCGTTAGTCGTGTCAGCCCAAGTAAAGCGTGACGAATCATTGTCAAGGCAATATTTGAGCTTCCAAGTCTGCAATTTTGAGTCGGAAAAATAGGTATCGCCCGCATGAACCGCCGCCCGGGCGTTCTCATTAAGCACGCTCTCGCTGTCAGCCGTCATGATAATATCGAACTGATGTCCCGCGCTCCGTGTGTCTGCAAGTGCCGTTGTAGTAAGATAATCTGTTATACGGTACTGTGTCCCTTTCACAAGCTCGCCATCGTCGCGTAAAGCTTTCAGTTCCGCCCAAGTAGTTTCTATCATCTTTACACTTTCATTTGTAATGCGATTGCCCAGCGCCGTGTCTGCGTTTTCTCTTGCCGTTTCCTCTGTTGTCACATCGCCCTGCAAGTCTGTCACATCGCCCTGCAAGTCTGTCACATCGCCCTGCAGTGTAGTAATACGATTGCCCAGCGCCGTGTCTGCGTTTTCTCTTGCCGTTTCCTCTGTTGTCACAT
>CALGGS010000112.1 GCA_937915735.1 uncultured Treponema sp. | reverse complement strand
GCATTGACATCACTGGATGTGAGCAAGTTTGACACCAGCAATGTTACTAGTATGTACTATATGTTCTATGGCTGCAATGCATTGATAACAATCACTGCTTCTGAAAAGTTTGTTACAGATAACGTGACGAACTCTAGCGGCATGTTTTATTACTGCACCAGTCTTAAGGGCGGTGCGGGAACAGTATATGACAAAAATCATACAGACAAGGAATATGCCCGCATAGACGGCGGCACGGGAGAACCTGGCTACTTTACTAAAAAGCAATAAGGCAGGAAGAAGGCCTGACATTCTGTACGGCGGGTGGGGCAAACCTTCCTATTCGTATCAATAATAAATATTTGACAGTATATCCTTGTAGATATATACTATCTATAAGGATTTTTTATGGGCAAAACTGTAATAAGCGATGACGGTCGCTTTGAATGGGATGAGGAGAAGAACGAGATAAACCGGAAAAAACACGGTTTCGGATTCGAGGAAATAACGGATGTATTCGACGATCCGTATTTTCTTGTCCGTTATAACAGAAATCATTCTGTTGATGAAGAACGATGGAATGGAATCGGCTGTATAAACGGTCTTTTGGTTCTTGTAACAACTTTGACGGAACGGGAGCGAACAAGAATTATTTCTGCCCAAAGAGCAGATAATGATTTGAAGGAGGTCTATTATGATTACATCAAAAAAATTAACGGCTGAACGCATTGCAGAAATTGAGAAAGTTCCAATTACTTATGATGAAGATTCTCCAAAATTCTCAAAAGAAGAATTACAGGAATTTGTTCCGTATCATAAAGAATATTTTGACATTACTCCCAAAAAAGTACTTATCTCATTTAAAATTGATGCAGATATCCTTGCAATGATGAAAGCTACAGGTAAAGGTTATCAGACAAGAATGAACAAGTGTCTTAGAGAAGCTGTAACAGAAGGTAGATTTTAACTTAACAAGAGCTTCTTGCGCTGCCTGATTTGCTGTACGGCGGGCGGCTATGGCTTTCGCCTTGTTCGCTCCGTCCCTAACTGGAGATGTAATGGCGGCAGGATTCCTTGCGTCCGCTGCTCCAAGCTCTGAGCGCTTTTCCAAGCCAGTGGGACGCAGTGGCAATCAGCACGAGAATTGAAAGATAATCCAAGGCAAAAAGCAGATAGCCCTTTTCCAAATCCAAAAAGAAAAACTGCTGTCGCAAGAACAAGTATTTTCCCACACCGCGTACAATAAAGGCATAGATTCCATAGACACAGACCAGAACCAGAAGAACTTTTGCAGCAATCGCCTTTATCGCCTTCGCCTTGCCAGAAGATTCCCGTGTCAGAGCACGGAAATGACATTCTTGCTGGGTACGGCTGAGCCTAATCTTATTTGCAATCATCCCTGCATGCATTCCAATATGCAGCGACATAAAAAGATAATACCAGTGGCTTGCAAGAAGGTGGGCAATTCTGGCAAATCCAAGCCCGCCCTGAATGTTCAGAAAAGTAAAAAGATGATTTGAAAGAATTATTCCGCTTATCATCAGAAGGATTGTGCAGATTAAAATGCAGCAGTTTATGACAGTCTGCATTATGCGGTAGGGATTGTATTTGCCGCGAAAAAGGGCAGAGTACCAGCGGCGGTTCAGTGCGATGTGAACGCCCCATAAGACAAAAAGAGCCACGCCTAAGATTTCGTGAACAATATCGGCAGGGAAGAGATAGTTTCCGCCCATCAGGACTATTGAAATCAGAGTCATCATAATGTCAATCGGAAGCCTTATTCGGTTTATCTTATCCATACTTACTTATCGGGTAAATTATCCAAATACTGTTGGTTTTTCCTGCCAATCAGAGAAGAATGTCAGAAAAATAATTCACACTACGAATTCGTTTGTAAGTCTGAACTCCTGTTACCGGAAGCTTAAGCGCCGGGGAAGCCGTCTTCAAAAATAAATCTCGAAAAAAAATTAAATATAACAAAAATTTATTTTTTTTCGGTTGGTCAGACGCCTATATGTATTATCACAAAATTTTTAATTTACCAATTTTAGGAGGCCAAACATGGACGAATTCAAATTTCCAACAATCAGATTTTCTGCAGAAGAAGAAAAAGAAGTCGCTCTCAGAGCCGAGAATGGCGACAAAGAAGCCCGCGAACTTCTTATCCTCTCATGCGTTCCTTTCGCACGAAAAGTTTCTCAGCGATTCTATGGTCATTTTCTTGACGACGAAGAGCTTTTTGAAGAAGCATTGATTGGTCTTGTCAAGGCTGCGGACAAATTCGATGTTCATAAAGGATTCCGCTTTAACACTTATGCAAAATATTGTATTTGCACAGAAATCCGAAACGCCCTTAATTTCAACAAAAAAACAATTCCTCTCATCAAATCCTCAAAAGACCCGGATGAACTTTTGGAGCTTGAACCTGATTCTTTTGACACCGCAGAAGCTTTCGTTAATTCTGAGTCAACAAAATCTCTTCTCAAAGCTGTGCGCAATCTTAAGCCACTTGAGCGCGATGTCGTTTCAATGCACTATGGACTTAACGGCAAAGAACCAAAATTTTTCACTGAGATTGGTGAACTCAAAGGCTACACAAAGGCAAGAATGCACCAGATTGAGAAAAAAGCCTTCCTCAATTTGCAGAAATCTCTGGAAGGCCTTTGCTCGTAAGCAAATTGTTAATCGGCGTAAAAGCCGATTTTTCGCTTTGTGCTTTCGCCTGTCTTTTCGTCCTGCATTTTGCAGAGCTCTTCTGTGATGTAGGCGGGCGAAAGCTCCGTGCTGTCCATGAATCTCATCCTGTTCGCGAGCGCACCGAAGTCGCCGGGCGTTACGCTTTCTTTTCGTTCCAGCCGGCTGATTTCTTCATCGCTGAATTCGTAGGATGCAAAATATTTTTTGAGCATACAGCGGATTCCGGTTTTGTCCAGGGGTTTAAATTCTACGATTATGTGAAAACGGCGGTTCATCGCGCTGTCCATGATTTCCTTTAGATTTGTAGTGCAGATTATGATGCCGCCAAATTCTTCCATCTGCGTGAGAAATTCGTTCACTTGTGTGCGCTCCCAGCTGTGCTCGGCATTTTCCCTGCTTGCAAAGAACGAATCTGCCTCGTCGAAGAGGAGAATGCTGCCCGTTCTGTCGGCTTCCTCAAACGCGTCGCGGATATTCTGCTCGGAGCCACCAACATATTTGTCGAGGATGTCGCTTGCCCGCTTCAAAAGAATCTTTTTGCCAAGACTTTCTGAAATGTAGCGCGCGAATTCGGTTTTGCCAGTGCCACTTTTTCCGTAGAACAACATTCTGATTCCGTTTTCTCCGCCAGAAAGATTCTGCGAGTTGTTCTTTGAGAATTCCTCTGCGTTCTGAACCATTCTCACGATTTTTTCAGGCTCCATGCTTGCGTTCAGGGCTTTTGTGTCATAATTTTTGCCGACATTTTCCCTCATCCGCTTTTTGCCGTTAATCAGGAGAGAATTTTCTTTGAGAATTGCCTGCACGGAATCGATAAAATCTGAATCCGTGTTCGCGGCCTCTCCGCTTTGCAAGGAAGAGCTTTCAAGGCTTTTGATTGTCTTTACGACATTATCAACCGAAGCTCCAGTCACGCTGTATTTTTCCATCAAGCTCAAGATTTTCTCGTTCATAAGTTGCGGGAGATTGAGCGGACTGAGCTTAGTCTGTGCGATTGATTTTAGCTGCTCACGGCTCATCGCGTCGAATTTGTACGAGAAATTGAAACGCCGCAAAGTTGATTCGTCAATCTGCCCTGTGAAATTCACAATCCAGATGATTTTATTCTTGTTTGCTTCGAGCATTTTGTTGATGGTGCCCTTTGTTTTTGACGGTGAAATCATGCCGAAGAAGCTAGAATCGCGTGTTTTTAAAAGAGTGTCGGCCTCATCGATAATCAGAACCGTGTCCGGGCGGCTTATCGAAAGAAAAAGATTCAATCTGCTCAAAACATAATTCTCGCCGGTCTTCTGTGAGACATTTAATTCTGCTTCGTTTTTGAAAATCAGCGGTTTTAAGCCGGAAGCCTTCGCAAGTGATTTGGCAAATTCAGTTTTTCCGCTGCCAGGCTTACCGTACAATAGAAGAGAAATGTTTTCTTCGCCGCACAACATTCTGGTCATAATGTGCGTGACATTTTTGTTCACATTGAATGAGTCGAGCTTGTATGAATCCTTGCAGTCAGTTTCTTTTACCAGATCCGTGAAGAAGACATCAAAATTTTCGTTCGTGATGCAGTCGATTGTGTCTTCGTGCGGGTCTCCTTCATCGTCAATGAATCCGTAAGTTCTGAGAGCCGAAGATGAGCGGAGAATCGCGCTGTAGTCATGGGGCGAAATGTCCAGCACTTCTGTGCGGAAGCGAGAACTTTCTTCGGCTGTAAGGGAATTCATGAGTTTTTTAAGCGGCGGAAAGATTGAAGAACGGTACAAATAGAGAAGATATGTTTTTTCCTCTGTTGTAAGTTCAATCGCATCGCTCAAAAAGTCGAGTCTGGAAAAATCTTCGATTGCGTTTTTGATTTTTGCAGGAAGCCTTGTGAGTTTGAAGATAGGCTTTTGAATCTGTTCCGAGCCATTGCCAGGAGATTTGAGCAAAAAATTGGCAATGAGGGGCGGTAAAAATTCATTGTCCACATAAAGACAGCGGTAGAGATTTACGACTGTCTGATTGATTTTTAATTCGTGGTCGCCGAAGTCGCCTGGAATGTTTCTGTCAACAGCTTTGTCTTCATCGTAAACAAAGGGAACAGTTGAGTAATCAAAATACATCGGCTTGATTGTTGGAACATCGTCCGGAAACTGAAATCTTGTGAGTTTTCCTGTTTTTTCAGCCTTTTCGATCATTTTTTCAAGATAATCAGAAATTGCCTGCGTGCATTTCAGGCGGATAGCAAGTTTGAAAAAAAGTACAACCTGCTGCTCAAATTGCTCCTCTGCGCCGGCGAGCATTTCCGAGATTCTGTACAAATAGTATGCCGAAGCATAGCAGTCGGTTGTTGTCAGCTCGCCCATGTACAACACAGTTGGTTTAATGTATCTGGATAATCTTCCTCTTCGCATTTTATACCTCGTAGAATAATATATGGAGATTTTTTGAAAAGTTAAATTTTTCGCGAATCTTTTTGGGATTTTTGTGATTATCCGAGAATTTGAAAACTCGATATTTGACGATTTAAAAAACTGTACTATGTTAAAAGCGACAAGTGCGAAGTTTTTATAGGAGGAACAAATGTCATTTCCAACAATTCATACAAAAATTGAATTAAGCGATTATATTTTGGTTGAAGTCATAGGCGGACCTGAAACTAAATATAAAATCTACAAAAAGGATAATTACAGCGAATATCCTGTTGATACATCGCTGGCTGAAATCTTGATTCCATGTTATTGCAGAGAGCC
>CALGGS010000111.1 GCA_937915735.1 uncultured Treponema sp. | reverse complement strand
ATATTATAGCATATTTTTTCAGGTTTTGCGTATGATTTTTAACAATCTTCAAAATTAAAATTCACCTCCCTTGCGCTTTTTCTCTCTCTGCGTCACAATATTCGATGGAAAAGAAAAATGAACGCACGCAAACTGCATGAATCAATTGTCAATAATACTCAGGTGACTTTTTCCCGGAGCGGGGGAAAGGGCGGGCAGAATGTGAACAAGGTGAACACCAAGGTGCATCTTTCCCTGCCACTTGATTCGCTCGCTGGCATAAGTGATGAGGAGCGGGAGCGGTTGCGGGTTAAACTGAGTGCGATTATCAACGGCGAGGACTGCATTTTTCTTTCGGTGGACGATGAGCGCTTTCAGGAAACAAATCGGAAGATTGCCTTTGACAGGCTTGAAAGTCGGATTGTGAATGCTCTTTATGTTCCCAAAAAGCGGAAAAAGACCAAGCCCACCAAGGCCAACAAGGAGCGAAAACTTAAATAAAAGAAGATTCGGAGTGAGATTAAAAAGAGCAGGGCAAAGATTTTTTAACTTTCAGCCGCCTTGCCTAGAATAGTTCCCCCTCTGCCAGCATAACCTGAGGCATAAAATAAGCCTTGTCCGTGTAAAAATAGCCGTTTTTCTTAAAATCAAAGTCCACCGGCGCGTGATAAGTGTCCCGCAGAATGTCCATGTAGCGCAAAAAAGTGCTTCGGCCCCCACAACCTAACCAGTTCCAAAACTCCCTCGCTTACAAATGTCGGACTATCTGTGGTGCAAATATCGTGTTGGGATACAAGAGCGCACAGAAAAGTATTTACTCCCACTAAAAACATCTCTTTACTCTCACTAAATGCTTGCTTTTAGTGTCACTAAATACTACAATAAAGCTATGATAGATATAGAATTAATCTTGAATACATCAGAACGGCAAAAAAAAGAAATCCTGGATTCTGATAAAAGGCTTTCTGTTCCTCGTGTCTCTGCGGCTATCGAACCTGCTTTACCGCAGTTTGCGCGGATTATAACAGGAATCCGTCGTTCTGGAAAAAGCACTTTTGTAAATCAGGATTTTTTGAAAGATGGCAAAAATGCTTTCTATCTGAATTTTGACGATCCTGCCCTCTATGGCTTTTCTTCGGCTGATTTTACGATTCTTGAAGAATCTATCGGGCGTTTTCAAAAAGCAAATGATGGCACAAAGTCAGTTTATTTTGATGAGATTCAGGTTGTGGAAGGCTGGGAAGTTTTTGTAAATGCCCAGCTCAGAAAGAAGAATCTTGTCACGGTGACAGGTTCAAACGCATCTCTTTTAAGTTCTGAATTTGGTAGCCGTCTTACCGGGCGGCATCTGGATTACGAGCTTTTTCCTTTCAGTTTTGAAGAATTTTGCCTTTTAAAAAAGTGCAAGAAGAATGTAAAAACTTTTTCTGATTTTCTAAAATACGGCGGCTTTCCCGAATATCTTATTTACAACCGTCCAGAAATCTTAAAGAGGCTTTTTGAAGATATATTGATGCGAGATGTTGTTGTTCGCTATGGAATAAAAGATGTCCGCTCCATAAAACTTCTATCGCATTATCTTGCTTCAAACTGTGGAAATCTCATTAGCGGCTCAAAACTTTCTGCCCAGCTGGGATTAAAGACAACGGCTACGATTCTTGAATATCTTTCTTTTTTTGAGCAGTGCTATCTTTTCTTTTTTGTACCCAAATTCAATTATTCAGCAAAGGCTCAGGCTGTGAATCCCAAAAAAGTTTATTGCATTGACACGGGAATGATTCAGAATGTGACACTTTCAATAAATCAAGATTTTGGACGCATGTTTGAGAATGCCGTTTTTATAGAACTTCGCCGTCGCACGAAAAACATCTGGTATTATTCAGAAGCAGCCTTTGAATGTGATTTTCTGTACGGAAAAGATTCTGTGCCGGAAAATGCAGTTCAAGTCTGCTATGAACTTACCAGTGAAAACAAAGAGCGCGAGGTGAGGGGGCTTGTAGAAACCTGCAAAAAATTCCCCGGCGTAAAGCCGCTCCTTTTGACCTTGAATCAGAAAGACAAGATTTCATTCGGTGGAATGATTGTTGATGTTGTGCCGGCAGTCGAATTCTTTTAAAGAGCAAGGTGAGATAAAAATGCCCCGCGACCTGCCCCAGACAAGCTTGACTTGGAATTTAATGCAATTCGTAACTTCAACTTGTGCTTTTTTCCGTTTTGCTTTATACAGATAATGTAGACTTTTTATAGGAGACAAAATATGTCAGAAAAAGAAGATTGGAAAAAAAAGCTTCCCTACATTGGGGAATATGAGCTTGGCATTCATAAAAAGCCTGCAAAAAAATTGTCTGAGATTCTCTCGCTCTGCACAATCGAACAGTTAAAGTCTTTCTTTTACAGTTACAACATGGACGAATCAAAGATTCCCTCTAAAAAGACAGAGCTTGTAGAAGCGACCGAAAAACTTATTAAAGAAAATTGCACTAATCATTTAATCTATAATGAAGAAATGACTTTTGATTTTTATCAGCAGTATTTGAATTGTCGGGAAAGTGAAACAGGTATTTGCAATGCGGCACTTTATGTTCCAGACCCAAGAGAATGTGATGATGAAGCTGAAATTTTCATGTATATAATGAAGTCAGGTCTTGTAAAAGGATTTTTGCAAAAAGGACTTTTGTTCAAGTTTGACAAAAGAAACGGTGAAGAAACTTTTGTCATTCCAGACGAGGTTTATGAAGAAGTTTCAAGTCTGATTCAAAAAGACGGAAGTTATCCTTTTGGCTCAATGTATGAGTACAAGGAATTTGCGGATATGCTGCTTTCAATTTACGGAGTTTTAACCGTCCGCGATTTTAAAATTCTTTGGGAAACGGCTTACCCAAAATTTCCAATGTCAAGGGAAGAAATCATTGAGTTTTTTAAATTCTCATCACGAGACATTGACATTTACAATTTTTATGAAAGCAAAAACATTCTTTCATATTTTCTGCTTGATGAAAGTCAGGCTCATGAAATCCTGGACGACAGAAAAGGTTATACTCTGGAAGTTCCTTCCCGGGAAAAGCTTTTAACTTGGTTTGAGGACTCTAAAAATCCTGACACGGACGATGCGTTTAATGCTCATGGAAAGTATGAGGCAGAATATAAAAATCCGTTTTACATCAGGATGAAAGATTTCCTTGAAAAGGCAAGGGGAAAATACGAAGATTCAGATGAAATCCTTGTGGACATTATGTTTTACATCAAAGACGGCTTTAAGATAACTCAGGTGATTGACATATTGAATGACGACTATGAACTCATGAAAGAATTTTCTGCAAAAAAAGCTCAGGAATTCCTCAGCATATATCAGGAACTTCATAATTCAACGCGCCTGTGGGTAAATTACGGCTCAAGCCCAAATGCTTTGTCCGGCACGCTGCCTCCTGAATCACGCTTTTTTTCTACACAAACGCCTTTGGATCAAAATCAGAACTTCCCCAACATAATCCCTTTTCCAAAAGTTGGCAGAAATGACCCATGCCCATGCGGCAGCGGAAAAAAATACAAGCACTGCCACGGAAGGTAAGGGCGAAAAATCCTGCTGTCTCCGTATTTAAAATGAATTTTAGGAGGATTCCTTGCATGAACGACTTGGAAGTCTGTGCCGGGTATTTGGCCGAAAACAGCCAGCTCTATTTTTACTATGAATAAAGCGCATTTTCATCTTCCCGGCCTCTTCGAGTTTTTTGACTTCTACAAAATCTTCCTTCCTCTTTACCGCATCCACCGTGACTGGTTTTATTCCTGGGGACACATCGCTTCGATTTATGGCTCTCCGGCTGACTGCATTTGGGCTGGAGGTCGTATCGAAAGGAGCGTTATTTCCGGCAGCAGGGGGCTGGAGGAGGTGAGGGATTTTCTTTCATCTTTTGGCA
>CALGGS010000110.1 GCA_937915735.1 uncultured Treponema sp. | reverse complement strand
TGTCTAACATGGACAATGCTGTCCGAAAAGAAAACTACAACTGCGACATCACTTACGGAACCAATAACGAATTCGGCTTTGACTACCTTCGCGACAACATGCAGATTGAGATGAGTCGCAAGGTTCAGCGGGGATTTAACTATTGTATCGTTGACGAAATCGACTCTATCTTGATTGATGAGGCCCGAACTCCGCTCATTATTTCTGGAGCGGGCGAGGACGACACTTTCAAATTCTACGAGGTCGATAAATATGTAGATTTGTTTGAGGAAGCCGAAAAAGACCCAAAAACAGACGACTACTACGATGAAGTGAACATGACCCCGGAAGAGCGTGCCGCCCTCAAAGGTGACTACAAAATCGATGAAAAATCAAAGCGGGTCTCTTTCACTGACAAGGGTATGAACAAAATCGACTCAATCCTTCATCAGCACAATCTGATTGCCCCTGAGTCAACGGTTTTTGACGAAGAGAACTTTGAGTATGTCCACTACTTCACTCAGGCAATCCGCGCCCACCGCCTCTACAATAAAGATGACGAATATGTGGTGCGTGACGGAAAAGTTGAGATTGTTGACGAATTCACCGGTCGTATCCTTGAAGGCCGCCGCTATTCAGACGGTCTTCACCAGGCAATCGAGGCCAAAGAGCATGTAAAAATCGCCCAGCGCAACCGCACTATGGCGACAGTCACTTTCCAGAACTTCTTCCGCATGTATACAAAGCTTTCAGGCATGACCGGTACGGCGGCCACAGAGGCAGTTGAGTTCCAGAAAATCTATAAACTTGACACTGTGGTGATTCCTACAAACCTTCCTGTAGCCCGAATTGACGAACAGGACGAAGTTTACCTCAACGAAGAGGACAAATGGAACGCCATCGTAAAGGAAATCCGCGAGGCTCACACTAAAGGACAGCCTGTTCTGGTGGGTACTGTTTCCGTCGAAAAATCTGAGCATCTTTCAGCCCTCCTTACCCGAAACGGAATCAAGCACGAGGTCTTGAACGCGAAGAACCATGCCCGCGAGGCTCTGATTATCGCTGAGGCAGGCGCTAAAGGAGCTGTCACTGTCGCAACAAACATGGCAGGCCGAGGTACAGACATTAAGCTTGGCGGAAGCTATGAGCAGCGGGCATTGAGCAAGGTTGGAACAGATGCAAGCCCTGAAGAATATCAGAAAGCGGTAAAGGCCGAAAAGGAAAAATGGCTCAAAGACTACGAGGAAGTAAAATCTTTGGGCGGCTTATATGTAATCGGTTCAGAGCGGCACGAATCCCGCCGAATCGACAACCAGCTGCGCGGTCGATCCGGACGACAGGGTGACCCCGGACGCTCAAAATTCTTCATCTCAATGGACGATGACCTTATGAGGCTCTTCGGCGGCGAACGGATGAAAAACATCATGACCCGAATCGGAATGGAGCCTGGCGAGCCGATTTATCACCCCTGGCTTACGAAGGGAATTGAAAAAGCTCAGAAAAAGGTCGAAGAGCGAAACTTTGAAATTCGAAAGAATTTGATTGACTATGACGATGTCTTGAACGAGCAGCGAGAATTCATCTACAAGCAGAGGGATTCAATCCTTGAAGACGAGAATTTGAGCGAGCGAATCATGACAACGGCCAAGGATTACCTTGACGAATGGTTCTTTGAATACGAAAAGCACGGAAGAAAGAGCGCGCAGGCTCAGAAAGAACTTGCCGAAAACATCAAGAACAATTTCGGCGTTCTTTTGCCTCCGGAAATGCTGGTGGAAGAAAAGGTTCTTTCCCTTTTGCAGAACGACATCACCGAAAAGGAAACTCTTGTCGGACACGAGCAGTTCAACATGTTCATCCGCTACCAGTACATTCAGGCAATCGACAGAAAATGGCTGGATCAGCTGGAATATCTGGACGGCTTACGGGAAGCAGTCCACCTGCGCGGTTACGGACAGCACAATCCTCTCACCGAATACAAAATCGACGGCTTTAACCAGTTCGACGCCATGATTGAAAAAATCCGCATCGAAATTGCAGGCCGTGTCTTTAAAGTCAGGATTCAGATTAACCCGGCACCGCAAGCCCCCCGTCAGGCAATGCAGGGAACAGCCCAGCACTCAGAAGCCCAGAGCATGAGCGATCAGGCACGGGGAGCTCAGATGGCACGCAATGCTCAGGCTGCGGCAGGCCGCACAATGGCAGGAGCCAGCACAGGTCAGAGCGTAACCGTAGTGAGAAGCGGCCCCAAAATCGGCCGCAACGATCCCTGCCCCTGCGGAAGCGGAAAAAAGTACAAGA